>DATBNI010000454.1:0-2937 GCA_036554425.1 Psychromonas sp. | reverse complement strand
GGTGAATGCCTATGGTTCAGACGTGCTTTCTGCGGCAGATGCCACCGATGTAATGGTGAGCGCTGTTCGTGAGGGTAAATTAGAGGCGGATGAATTAGCCCAATCAATGGGGCGCGTTTTGCCAGTAGCCAGCGCTATGGGCGTGAGGTTTGACGAAGTAGGTGCTGCATTTGCTGCGCTTTCAAGAACCGGTACAAATGCTGCGGAAGCTGCCACTCAGGTTCGTGGTATTTTAACTTCACTTTTAAAACCAACCACTGATGCTCAAAAGGCATTGGCAGAAATGGGATTAAGCACCCAGGGGCTTCGCCAAGAGATAAAAGAAAAAGGACTTTTATCGGCCCTTGAAACGTTAAAAACAAATTTTGACGGCAACGATGAAGCAGCGCAGCGTGTATTCGGTAATGTTCGTGCGCTTTCCGGTATCATGGACTTGCTGGGTGCAAACGTGCAAACCACTCGCGATATATTTGACAGCATGACGGAAAGTGCTGGCACAACAGCGAAGGCTTTTGAAGCAACTTCAGAGAGTGCCAGCTTTAAGTTAACAAAAGCGCTAAATGAAGCCAAGGTTGCGTTCACCGAAATGGGCGCAGTTATTTTAACCGAAGTACTGCCTTTGATTCAAGATCTTTCAAGAATCATAGTAGATTTATTTAGGGATTTTTCATCATTAGATGAGAACACTAAAAAATTCATTTTAACTCTTGGCGGTATTGTGGTAGTTGCGCCAACAGTAATTTCAGCGATTGGAGGTATAACAACGGCAGTTGCTGGATTAACAAAAGCGCTTGTTGGATTATCGGCTGCTAAATTTGCCAAACCATTAGCTTTATTATCCGCTTTCTTGTCGCTTGGTGGCGATGAGCGAAGAAATGATTTTTTAGTACAACTTGAAATTGATATTAATGCATTTGAATCGGAAGAACTCTTAAGAAAAGCAGAGGAAACAGCTGCTGCTGTTGATTTAATTCAAGCCTCTTTTTCTAAGCCAATTGGCGGTGCTGCTCAAACTGGAGGGGTTGCTACTTCACCCGTTAAGCAGTTAATCGATGATTTTGATGAGTTACAAATAGCATTATTTAAAGCCGATGAAACTGCAAAGGAGATAGATTTAGATACGCGCTTTGATTTAGCAGCTGCTTCAGCTTCGGTTGAATTTTTTGGAAACGTAGTTAAAAGCACTGCTGATTCAGTTAGGCAACCATTCGAGAATATTCAGGAACAAATGAGATCTTTAAGTGATACCGCTAAAGCGTTTTTAAATCAGGTAAATATTTCATTACAAAATGCTTTTATGAGCATGATGCAAGGTGAAAATGCTATGCAATCATTAGGGAAAGCAATAATGGATTTGATAAAAAGGCTTATTGCAGCGGCAGCCGCAGCTGCTATTGTAGCTGCTATTATTTCCAGAATAACTGGAGTACCTTTTGCCCCAACCTTTAAAGCAGTTTTTAGTGCGGGTACGGGTATATCAATGGGCGAGGGTGGTGCAGCACCAGGCGCAAATTCTTTCTTTCCAGATCCACAGGATAGAAGTTCAAGCGTAAACCTAACGGGTCAGTTTAGGCTCGATGGTCAAGACCTTGTTTTAGCGGTTGAACGCGCCAACAATGTAAGGGGTTCATTTATATAAGCTATGCCGCAAGTAATTTATTATCTTGAGTTTTCAGATACGCACACTGTGCCAAGTGGTTCGCCATTAGCGACAAACTTTCCAAATGGAAGGCGGCACAAATTAGAAATCATTGACAACGATCTTAGTGGCACAAATGTAACTACGCCCAACGTAGTGGGTGATCGCAACCCGGTTGTATTGATTTGGGATAATACTGATGATATTTACAACCCTATCATGTCAGCGCGAATGGAAATGAATTTCATGAGCGATCCCATAAAAATGATTGACGTTGAGGAAATAATTGAAAACGATGACCCTGGCAGATTTCAAGCTACCCTTTCAATAGCTAACGCCTCAGGCGGTTTTGACCTTTATTGGGATGGATATATTACCAACGTGGAGTTCGAGCAGCAAATCAACTCTATACCTGTACCTTATAAATTAATCGCAAGCGATTTACTACCCAGCTTAAAAAATGTAACCACAGCTGATGGAAATGCTTCATTCGATCCAAAGCAAACCGTTATTGGATATTTAGAAAATATCTTAGGGTTTTTACCTTATGGCGCACTTTACAACATTCGCATTTACAATAATATTAGACTTGAAAACCCAATAGGTG
This sequence comes from Psychromonas sp., assembly GCA_036554425.1. Lineage (GTDB taxonomy): Bacteria > Pseudomonadota > Gammaproteobacteria > Enterobacterales > Psychromonadaceae > Psychromonas. Next base: position 691 of record DATBNI010000454.1, on the reverse strand, counting down.
GTGGCTCACCAATATTCATTCAAGATTTGCCAGGGCAGTACTTTTTAGCTGATGGGTTAAATTTTCAATTTGCAACTGCGTACGAATATCTTGAGAATGTGCTTCGCCAAATGAATGCAAGATTATTCGTAGCTGAACAAAAATTTTATATTATCCCGAATGCCTACGGATCAACCACAATGGACGCTTTAGTCAATAGCGTTGCAACGGATTGGGATGCTTATGAGAATGGTCTTTTGCAATCAGGCACAACCTTTCAGGTTACTTTTAAAGAATATTCAACGCCAACGAGTTCATTTACCGTAAACAAGGATATAAAGCTGGTCGTACCTACCGATCTTCAGGAAATAGGTGCAAGTTTAAGGATACGTTATGAGCAGCCGATAGACAAGGTAATTATTGATCAGGAATTTGATCGATACGTTTCCAATTACGATGCAACTGGTTTATCAACCGGCGCAAACTTTACGTCTTATCCATCGATTGAAAAAACCAATACAGGAATACTTTACAATCAAACGTATTTCAGTGATGACTATTCAGTTATTGGCGTATCACAGGTAAAGTCTGGTAATTTCAGTTTTAAAACTCAAAATACTACTTCATCAACCACGACCAACTTTTCACTCACCGAGCGCATATTTGATACCGGATACAGCGCCAATGCAATAACTGTTTCTGCAAGTGCAGA
>DATBNI010000441.1:0-3811 GCA_036554425.1 Psychromonas sp. | reverse complement strand
GCATCACAGGCAATGTTATGCCCTTTAGATGCACTATGAACGCGTATTTGATGGGTTCTTCCCGTCACCGGACATGCTTCAACTAATGTCGCTCCCTGATAACGCTGTAAAATTTTAAATCGAGTCTCAGATGCTTTACCCGATTCACTCACTTTTACAATAGAGTCCTGTGCATTTTTAAGTAACGGAGCAGTCACGCTGCGCCATTTTTTATCCCAGCTTCCTTTAACTAAAGCATGATATTGTTTATTCATGGTTTTATTACGTAATTGCTCATGCAACGCACGTAACATACTGCGTTTTTTAGCGATCAGTAAACAACCCGAGGTGGCTTTATCAAGTCGATGTACTAACTCCAAGAATCGCGCTTCGGGGCGTAAAGCCCGTAATCCCTCAATCACACCAAAATCAAGTCCGCTGCCACCATGCACAGCAAGGCCTGATGGTTTGTTTAAAATGATTAAACCATCATCCTCATAAACAATTTGCGACTCCATACGCGCTATTTTATTCAATTTCGGGGAAGGCAAAACATTTTCTTTTGCAACGCGCACGGGCGGGATACGGACGAGGTCGCCCGTTTGCAATTTATATTCTGGTTTAATACGTTTTTTATTAACACGTACTTCTCCCTTACGTACAATCCGGTAGATCATACTTTTAGGGACGCCTTTTAAATGTAAACGAAGATAGTTATCAATTCGTTGTTGTGCATTTTCTTGAGTAATCTCAAGTATGCGTACTGAGTGGTTTATCTGTTCCATTCGTTAAGTTTATCACGTGTTTAGCAGATAATATCTAAAAATTTATATTGCGGGTAAAGTGCTATTAATGAGACAATCGACAAGTTAATGACTCGTTAATAAATAATTAGCTAGCAGTCTAAACAACTAAAAATACATAATGTTGAGTCTTAAACTTATTCTCATATTTTGATTAATATCAAATAATGAAGAATCAGACCGTTGTTCTCACTTTCAAATGCACCTCTACATATTTCCAGTCGCGAGACTGCATAACCAGACTCGAGGTCAAGTGAACAAATACATCACCAACAAATTAAAAATAACTATAAAATATAAGAGTTTATTAAATGAAAAGAATGTTAATCAATGCGACACAAGCAGAAGAATTGCGTGTTGCCCTAGTAGACGGTCAAATGTTATATGATCTAGATATTGAAAGCCCTGGTCATGAACAAAAAAAAGCAAATATTTACAAAGGTAAAATCACGCGTGTAGAGCCTAGCTTAGAAGCCGCATTTGTAGAATATGGTGCTGAACGCCATGGTTTCCTTCCGCTAAAAGAGATTGCCCGCACTTACTTCCCGGAAGGTTATTCTTTTAAAGGGCGTCCGAATATTAAAGACGTCATAAAAGAAGGCCAGGAAGTCATCATCCAAATTGAAAAAGAAGAGCGCGGTAATAAAGGCGCTGCATTGACCACCTTTATCAGTTTAGCCGGTAGTTACTTAGTCTTAATGCCAAATAACCCTCGTGCAGGCGGTATTTCACGTCGCATCGAAGGTGATGAACGCACTGAACTCAAAGAAGCGCTTAGCCACCTTAAACTGCCTAACGGCATGGGACTTATCGTGCGCACCGCTGGAGTAGGTAAAACACCGGAAGAATTAGAATGGGATCTGAATGTTTTAGTCAACCACTGGCAAGCCATTGACGAAGCTGCTCGTGCTCAACCCGCTCCTTTTCTAATCCATAGAGAAAGCAATGTTATAGTGCGCTCTATTCGTGATTATCTGCGCCGCGATATAGGTGAGATTGTGATTGATCATGCAAAAACCTTTGAGCTTGCTAAAAACCACATTGCTATGGTTCGTCCCGACTATGTTAACCGCTTAAAATTATACCAGGGTGAAGTGCCATTATTCACTCATTATCAGGTCGAAAGTCAAATTGAATCAGCTTTCCAACGTGAAGTCCGTTTACCTTCCGGCGGTTCGATTGTCATCGATCCCACTGAGGCCTTAACCTCTATTGATATCAACTCCGCACGCGCTACGCGTGGTGGTGATATTGAAGAAACCGCTTTTAATACAAATCTCGAAGCAGCGGAAGAGATAGCCCGTCAATTACGCCTGCGCGACTTGGGCGGTTTAGTGGTTATCGACTTTATCGATATGACACCACCTCGTCATCAACGTGAAGTTGAAGACCGGATGCGCGAATCCGTTCGTCAGGACAGAGCACGCATCCAATTAGGTCGTATTTCTCGTTTTGGTCTGATGGAAATGTCCCGTCAACGTCTTCGCCCTTCTCTTGGCGAATCTGCTTCTCGTGTCTGCCCCCGTTGTCATGGTCAGGGTACAATACGTGATAATGAATCGCTTGCATTAGCCATTTTACGTTTGATAGAAGAAGAAGGCTTAAAAGAAAATACGGTACAAATTCAAGCTACTGTTCCGGTTGCCGTTGCCGCTTACTTGTTAAATGAAAAACGTAAAGATGTTCAAAAAATTGAAAAACGACATTCATGCGAAGTTTATATCATTCCCAATGCGAATCTTTTAACACCGCACTTTGAAATTAAACGCACGCGTAAAGACGGCAAAGAAGATATCAATTACGATGCGCTTGAAAAACAACATACAGTTTATGTTCCTAATGTCATTAAAGATGAGCATAACAATGAAGCCGATCCTGTATTGTCTGGTTTTTCCAGCCCTAAACAAAAAACCACACAAGCAAAAGTAATACAAAAAGAGATAATCTCTGAGCAAAAGACAGTAGAAGCAGCAAAACCTTCTTTCTTTTCAAAAATAATCTCTGCAATATCTTCTGCATTCAGTGATAGCGAAAAACCGCAGCCTGCTAAGGAAAAAGAAGCACAGCCCGCTGCAGATAATGCCACTAATAACCGCAATAACCGCAACAATAATCGCAATCGCAATCGTAATCAAAGTCGCCCAGAGAAAAGTCGTCCTACGCAAGTACCCTCTGAAGCTAAAGCGACTAGCCGTAAAGAGCCTGAACGCCCGAAAAAGCAAGAAACAGCTGCTGTGCCTCCTGCAAATGATGATGTTGTTGCAGTTCGCCGTAAACGAAGAAATATGCGTAAAAAAGTGCGTATTCAAAATACGCGTGAAGCAGAGCCGCTAAGTTTAGAAGGCGCAGCTGTTGATCCGTTAAACTTCCAGGATATTAACCCTGCTGTTAACAGTGAAACGGTTAAATCGGCTAAAGTAAAAAAAACTGCAGCACCAAAAAGCAAACCGGACAGTGCGGAAACTACTGAGACGGAATTAGCGGCGACAGACAATACAGCGGCGGATACTATTGAAACTGAAGAACATAAAGCAGTTGCAATTCCAAGTCGTCGTTCACGTTACCTGCGCAATAATGCCCAACGAACGAAAAGAAATATAACGTCTGACAGTGAACAGGAAGAATATATCTTACCAACAGATTTGCAGGATCCGATAAGCAGTCGCTATCCTGAAACGGTGCCTAGCGAAGTTAAATTTGAGCCCGTTGCAGATCAAGCCATGGCCGAAATGATAAGCAAAGTTGCGCAATATGAGCAGCAACAGAAGATTAAAGCTTCCATTGCACCCGAAACTGACACTATTGAGAAAACAGCTACTACCCAAGAATCCGTTGAGCAGATTCAAAAAAGCGTTAAAGCAGATGTCATTGAAGAAGCTCAGCAGATTTCGCCTGAGGCCGCTGTTATTGAAACAGCAGAAATAGAAGAAACCGCTGAAGTTAAAGAAACCGCTGAAGTTAAAGAAACCGCTGCCGTTAAAGAAACAGCTGAAGTGGAAGAAACAGCTGCAGTTAAAGAAACAGCTGCA
>DATBNI010000446.1:0-22391 GCA_036554425.1 Psychromonas sp. | reverse complement strand
AGTACCGCATCACATCTTATTTTCATAACAAATTGCTAGGCATGTTGGAAAATACCTGTTTGTTATGAGGTGCGCATTATAAATAGGGAGTGAATGAATGCAAGCTTTTTTTGCTGATTTGTCTTGAATAGCGCTTGTCTGCTGAGTTTTTGAGCAGACTTTCACTGTCTGCCCAAAAAATAGATTTAAAACTTGAAGAAATGTTTTTGGTAATGCTGTAATTCAGAAATTGATTCTTTAATATCCTGCAGCGCAGTGTGGGCACCTGTTTTTTTATACGCATTAACCATCTCCGGCGCCCAACGGTTTCCCAGTTCCTTAACGGTACTGACATCAATATTGCGGTAATGAAAATAAGCTTCTAAGGCTGGCATATAACGTACTAAAAAACGGCGGTCCTGACCGATACTGTTACCGCATAATGGTGCAGCGCCTGCTGGCACCCACTCTTTTAAAAAATCCAGGGTTGCTTGTTCGGCATCCGCGCAGCTAATCTTGCTGCTCTTCACTTTGTCCGTTAAACCTGATTTACCGTGCTGCTTTGTGCACCATTCATCCATCGCATCAAGCGCTTCATCACTCTGATGAATAACCAATTCAGGTCCTTGTGCAAGAATATTTAAATCACTGTCAGTCACTATAGTGGCGATTTCAATTATTTTATCAGTCTCTGGATTTAAACCTGTCATCTCCAAATCAATCCATACCAGGTTATTTTTATTCATCATTATTATGATCCTTTTCGCTACAGAGAGCCGCATTTCTAAATTAATATAGTATGATACTGTATTAACACAATGAGTGATAGCTAAGGAAACCCGTGACCAAGAAGAAACGACTCAGTAAAAATCAAGTACGCCGCGTTCAAACTAATCAGAAAAAACGTTTAACTAAAGATACCGCTGCGCAGTGGGACGAATCTGAACTTGGCCCGCAGCTAGAAGGCATAGTGATCAGTCGTTTTGGACAACATGCAGATGTTGAAGATGAGCATGGCAAAATCGAACGTTGTAATTTACGCCGGGGAGTAAAGTCTCTGGTAACGGGTGACCGGGTTGTATGGCGTGCAGGTAATGAGACTTACCATGGTATCAGTGGTGTGATTGAAGCGGTACATCCGCGAAAAACCGTGCTCACACGTCCTGATTATTATGATGGTATAAAACCTATCGCGGCCAATATTGACCATATTATTATCGTTAGCTCCATTGCCCCTGAATTCTCCCGTAATATTATTGACCGCTACCTGATTGCCTGTGAAGATATCGGCATTACGCCCATTATCGTTTTAAATAAAAGTGATTTATTGAATGAACAATCAGCAAAAATAATAGATCAGGAGTTACAAAGTTACCGGGATATAGGTTATCAGGTTTTATATAGCTCGATGCACGGCGACGGTTTATCAGGCCTGAAAAGTGCAATGAAAGATAAAATCAATATTTTTGTCGGTCAGTCAGGTGTCGGTAAAACATCCTTAGTCAATATGATGTTACCTGAAATTGAAGCCGCGACGGGCGAAATTTCGGAAAACTCCGGATTAGGTAAACATACCACCACCACGGCACGCCTTTATCATTTTCCGGATGGAGGGGATCTTATAGACAGCCCGGGCATTCGTGAATTTTCATTATGGCATTTAGAGCCCGAGCGCATTGCTTCCGGGTTTATCGAATTTCGTCCCTTTTTAGGGCAATGTCGTTTCCGCGATTGTAAACATCAGATAGATCCCGGTTGTGCGCTTGTTGAAGCCGTTACCGAGGGTAAAATAGATAATGCCCGCTACCGCAGCTTTTTACGTATCTTAGAGACCATGGATGATGCAAAAAATGCGCGTCACCGGCCCCCCAATACCTATGATTAAAAGAGCCCTTTATAGTTCAAAAAATTTAGGTACAATTTTCGGCATACAAATTAACAAAAAGAGAACACCATGATTGATCAACTTAAAATTATTGGGCAATACCTGCTGCCAAAAAAGCTGTTATCGCGGCTGTTAGGTAAATTAGCCGCCGCAGAAGCCGGTAAATTAACCACTTTTTTAATAAAAAAATTCATCAAAAAATTTAACGTTGATATGAGTGAAGCGAAATGTTCAGACCCTGAGCAGTTTAAAACCTTTAACGATTTTTTCACCCGAGAACTAAAACCGGACGCGCGACAAATTATCGCAGGTGAAGATAATCTTGCGCTTCCCGTGGACGGTTGTGTTAGCCAAATGGGCGATATTAAACAAGGCCGACTTTTTCAAGCTAAGGGCCATGACTTTAGCCTGAGAGAACTGTTAGGCGGGCGGGATGATGTTGCAGCTCCCTTTGACTATGGTTTGTTTTCTACTATTTACCTCGCGCCTAAAGATTATCACCGTATTCATATGCCCATCACAGGAAAATTGGAGCAGATGATTTTTATTCCCGGCGACCTCTTCTCGGTCAATCCATTAACAGCGCAAAATGTCCCCAATTTATTTGCCCGCAATGAGCGGGCCGTGGCCATTTTTTCAACGGCAGTAGGTCCGATGGCAATGGTCTTAGTCGGCGCGACTATAGTGGCAAGCATCGAAACCGTTTGGGCAGGGACACTGACTGCAAATGCGGACAAAGACATCCAATATTGGGATTACAAGCATCAAGATATTACCCTTGAAAAAGGGGCTGAAATGGGCCGCTTTAAACTCGGCAGTACCATTGTTGCTTTATTCTCCAAAGGAAGCGTTCATTTTGCAGAAGAACTTCAAGCAGGCTCAGTAACACGCTTAGGTGAACTATTTGCAAGCAAAATTGAAAATAAATAGAGGTTTTACACTGTAATGACAGAATTATCGGCAGCACAATACTTAAAAAAAATCTTACTCGCTCCTGTTTATGAAGCAGCCGTAGAAACACCATTACAACCGCTAACTAAGTTATCAAAGCGTTTTAATAATGAAATTTTATTAAAACGCGAAGATCTGCAACCCGTGCATTCATTTAAATTACGTGGCGCTTATAATAAATTAGCGAATTTAACCGATCAGCAAAAAAGCTGCGGTGTTATTGCCGCCTCGGCAGGTAATCATGCCCAGGGCGTTGCCCTTTCAGCAAAACGCATGGGTCTGAAAGCGACCATTGTTATGCCCTGCACCACGCCGGAAATAAAAGTCAGTTCAGTGCGGGCATTAGGTGCCAACGTGGTGCTATTTGGTGATGCTTTTGATGCGGCCAGCAAGCATTGTAAAGAACTCGCTGAATTACATCATTACACCTTAATTCACCCTTTTGATGATCCTGATGTCATTGCCGGACAAGGTACTATAGGCAAAGAGTTATTACAGCAAAATGCCCACCTGGATATTATCTTTGTCCCTGTCGGTGGCGGTGGTCTGCTCGCCGGTATTGCCGTTTATATCAAACAGCTTTTACCCCATATTAAAGTGGTTGGCGTTGAGCCTGAGAATGCGGCTTGTTTAAAAGCGGCCTTGGAACATGGCGCTCCGGTGACCTTAAGTAAAGTTGGATTATTTGCCGACGGTGTTGCGGTTAAAACCATTGGCAGTGAAACCTTTCGTTTATGTCAGCAATATGTTGATCAAGTGATCACCGTCAGCAGTGATGAAATCTGTACTGCAGTCAAAGATATCTTTGAAGATACGCGCGCCATTGCAGAGCCGGCCGGGGCATTATCATTGGCCGGTTTAAAAAAATATTGTCAATTACACGATGTTAAAGATCAACGCCTCGCAGCCATTTTAAGCGGTGCCAACGTCAACTTCCATGCCCTGCGTTATGTCTCTGAGCGGTGCGAATTAGGTGAGCAGAAAGAGAGCATACTGGCGGTCACTATTCCTGAAAAGCAGGGAGCCTTTTTAGCCTTTTGTAATCAGCTCGATGGCCGCGCTATTACCGAGTTTAATTATCGTTTAAATTCGCGTGAAGAAGCGAATATCTTTGTTGGCGTACGCACCCCGCAAGGCGTTGATGAACTTTTAACACTGACAGAAAAACTGCTCAGTTCAGGTTATTCTGTTGCCGATTTAAGCCATGATGAAACGGCCAAATTACATGTCCGTTATATGGTAGGTGGCGCACCAGTCGGTGACATAAAAGAGCGTTTATACAGTTTTGAATTTCCTGAACATCCTAATGCGCTGATTAAGTTTTTAAACATGCTCGGCACACACGCCAATATCACGCTGTTCCATTACCGTAATCATGGCGCGGCTTATGGACAGGTGCTTGCCGGTTTTGAACTCGATGAAGGGATAGACGCATTCAGTGAACATTTAAATGCACTGGGTTACAACTATAAAGATGAAACAGATAACCTGGCTTATCGTTTCTTTTTATCACAAGCTAATAGCCGCTGAGGATCAGCTGACCATGCTCCCTCTTAAACGCCTTAAAAAGCTGTTTCGGCGCCTGGCACATCAGTTAACCTGGCCGACCATGTTTCTGCTGGTGCTGGCGCAGGCAATCACTGCTTATCTGTTATTTGTGCTTGCCGGAGAAAGCGCATTAACCGATCATCCCATGGACTTTATTTATTATAATATGGTCGTCGTTTCTACCGTGGGTTTTGGTGATTTCAGCCCGACTACCGAGATGGGGAAAGCCATTGTTGCCTTTGTGCAGATTCCATCCGGATTGATCGTTTTCGCCTCTTTTATCGGAAAAGCCACGCAACTATTTATAAATCTAGCGAGAAAGAACATGAACGGTACGAGTAACTTTTATCATTATAATGATCATATTTTATTATTAGGTTGGGACTCCTCTTCCACAGAGCAGATAGTGCAGTTGATTCTCGGTGATAAAAAACGCCAAAAACGGAAAATATTATTGTGCGTTACCGAGCAGATGAACAATCCCTTTCCAGATGATGAAGATGTTTCTTTTGTGCGTTTGCGTAGTTTTTCTGATAACGATGAACTTAATCGTATCGCGTTAAGTAACGCAAAACGTATTATCATTGATGGTAAATCCGATGATGAAACCCTCTCTATTGCACTTTGCATCTCTACCTACACCAACTTGGATGCCAATATTTCTGCTCATTTTTTTGATAAGACCAAAGCAGACTTATTAAAGGTTCACTGCCCGCAAATTGAATGCAGTATTGATAGCAGCGCGCAAATGATGGTACGCAGCATGCAGGATCCGGGTTCAAGCCAGGTAACAAGGCACTTACTTTCAACCTTAACGGGTGCGACACTGTATTCTGTGCAGACGCCTGAACTTAAAAATCCGATTGAGTTCGAACAGCTCTTTAACCGCTTTAAAAGTAAATATTCGATGATAGTCATTGCCTTCAGCCATTTTAAAAATGGCGATGCAATGATCTTAAATCCATCACCAGAGGCCCTTATAAAAAGCGGCGATTTTTTACACTATATCGCTAATGAACGTATTACTGCGGATGAGATCAACTGGGATGGTCTCTCTTAAACGCATCTGATATCAACTTTTTGGCCTTCTCATAAACGTTGTTGATTCAATTCATTTTATCTATCTTCGTAGTACCTCGCGCTTTGGCTAGGGTGATAGGTGGGTTGATTTATTGACAGTAGGTTATATTTACCTATAATCGCCTCTCTTTATGTTCATCGCTTTATTAAGGCTATGATTAAATGGGAAGCATGTTTTGGCAACTTAAAAAGTGGCTGAAAATGAGCATGCACTGCCCCCGCAACTGTGTCCGTTTTTCAGCGTAAAAACGGTAGTCAGATACCAGCATAAAGAGCGTCACTGTCCATCAAGCGGGTCGGCTTATTGGAACGTAAAAAACCCAAAACTGCTGGAGATTATTTTCCAGGTTTGCTAGGGTCTTCGTAATAGTGGCGAGCCAAAGAAAGTCTTTGATGCTCAGCGTATTATACAAAAGGCCACCACCTTACTGTAACACCCAGAACAACAGATTTTCTTCTTATTTAAACTCAAAATAACAAGGAATAAGCATGCCACGCTTACGTTATACCCCAATTGCCTTAGCTTTATCGACACTGTTCAGCGCAACAAGTATTGCCGCAGAAATACAAAACACCCAGGACGATATCATCATTTCCGCCAGCCGCGTAGAAACTAAACGTATTGAAAGCGGCAGCTCAATTACCGTGCTTGATGGACAATATATAAAAGAGAATCAGGCGCGCACTGTCGCCGAACTGTTACGAGATGTGCCCGGGGTAAGCGTTAGTAACAGTGGAGGTTTAGGTTCAACAACCTCGGTATTTATTCGCGGTGCCGATTCCAATAAAACCTTAGTGATTATTGACGGTATTGAAGTGAACGATCTGTCGAGCATTAGCGGTGGTTATGATTTTGCCCATTTAACGGCTGATAATATTGAGCGTATAGAAGTGTTAAAAGGCTCGCAAAGTGCGCTTTGGGGCAGTGATGCTATGGGCGGCGTTATTAATATAATCACTAAAAAAGGCACAGCCGGATTCAATCCCACAGCCAGTGTTGAAACGGGTGCCCATAATTATCATAAAGAAAATGTGACTATCAGCGGCGCACAAGGCGACAGCCACTACTCACTCTCTGCCAGCAACCTAGCTACCGACGGGATCAGCGCAAAAGCATCTGATATCGATGGTAATGATGATGACGGTTACAAAAATCAGAATGTCAGCTTAAAAGCCGGCCATCAATTCACAGATATTTTCGCAATGGATGCGGTACTGCGTTATAGCGATGCAGATAGACAATTTGATGGCTATTCAAGTGATGCTAATTCCAGCAACCAGCAGCGCCAGGCAAAATTAAGCAGCAATCTTAATCTGCTCGACAATCAATGGAAAAACCGTCTTTCAGTCGCCTTCTCTGATACAGAAAATGAAACATTTTCAGGCAGTACAAGTACATCGGAATATGAAGGACAAAAAATAAAAACCGATCTGCAAAGTGATTATTATCTCAATACGGTTAATGAATACACGCAGCGCATCTCATTTATTGCCGAGCACGAAAATGAAAAATATCAAAGCTGGTCCATGGACCAAAAAGAGCGCATCGAAGCATCGGGCCTTGTTTTAGGCTATGGCATTGATTGGGCCAAAACAATTTTTGTTAATGCTGCTGTCCGCAGTGACTTTAACAGTAAATTTGATGATACCAACACCTACCATATCGACACTTCAGCCTGGGTAAGCGACGGCACTCGTTTACATGCCAGCCACGGTACTGGGGTTAAAAATCCGACTCTAGGTCAACTATATGGATATTCCCCTTCTATATATGGTGATTATGTCGGTAATTCAGACCTAACACCGGAAAAAAGCCGCAGCTGGGATGCAGGTATTGAGTATAACTTTGCCGATGCTGATGCTTATATCGATCTGACCTATTTTGATTCACTTTATACCGACATGATCACTTATGGATCAAATACCTATAACAACCTTGATGATAAAGCCACCGCACGTGGTATTGAGTTTACCGGTAAAGTAAAAGTGAACAATAAATTACGTGTCAATACAGGATACACCTTTACGGAAACGAATGACGGTGACGGCAACGAACTACTTCGCCGACCAAAACATGCAGCCAGTATCAATGCCAATTATAAATACACGCCTGCATTAAGCGCCAATATCGGCGCACGCTATGTCGGCGAACGTCTGGATTACGGTAATATCGAGCTTGATGGTTATACTGTTGTCAACATTGGCGCGGCTTATCAGGTGCAGGAACATATCATGCTTTCCGCCCGTCTAGAAAACGCCCTGGATAAAGACTATCAGGAGGTTTCAGGTTATAACACTGATCCGCTTACGGCCTATATCGGCATTAGCTTTCAGTAACAAACAGCTAAAAAGACGAGGGTGAAATGAATAATCTGAAACTAGTTCTTTTCACCCTCTTTTTAATGTTTTTTATTAGCCTGATCCACTTTAAAAAAGGGGCTTTATTTGCGCTTTTCCCGGAAGGTAACGGCAACTTCACCACCAAAATAGAGGGGCAGGGTTTCCCGAAAACATTAATAGATACTACTGGTATTAAGTTTGTTTTAAAAAAACCTCCCGAACGCATTCTTTCCGCCACCTTAGCCAGCGATCATATTCTCTCAGGGTTAATCAACCCGGCACGTTTAGTGGCGGTAAGCAGTTATGTTGACTATCCAAGTCTTTCCAATATTGTTGGTTTTTATGATAAAAGCATTGATCGAACACAGGGAGAGATTGAATCCATGCTAGCGCTACAGCCTGATTTAGTCTTTGTCGCTTCCTACAGCAACCCTGAAACTGTGCGTTATCTGCTGCGCAGCGGTATTGCCATTGTACGCCTCAGTGAATTCAACTCCTTTGCCGATATTTTTAATAATATTCGTATTATCGCCAATGTCACAGATACAAAAGCGCTGGGTGAGACCATGATTGAAAATCTTCAAAAACGCATCGATTTTATTAAAATGCAGGTAAAAGATAAAAAACCACCGCGCGTATTATATTACGACCTCAACGGTTACAGCGTTGGCGGGAACTCTTTAATGGACGAAGCTATTCAACTCTCCGGCGGTCTTAATGTGGCCGGGGGCGTCCTTGCCGACGGTGAAAATAAAATCAGTGAAGAGCTGGCGATTTCATTACAACCGGATGTAATAGTCATCAACCAGTGGGTTTTTAACCAGGCCGAGGGCCAAATCTCACCCCTCACTATTTTAAAAAACAAAAAAGCCTGGGCAGAGGTCCCTGCCGTGAAAAATAATCATATTTATGCCGTTCCCGGTACCTGGCTCAGAAGTGTTTCCCAGCACCGTATTAAAGGTGTTGAAGCGATCGCTAAATTACTGCATCCGGAAATACAAAGTTACCCGGAGAAAAGCTATGTTCACTAATTTACGCAGCCTACGCTTAGTGTTAATACTCTTAATGCTGCTGGTTATCGCTCTGACCATCTTGGGCGTGTTACAGGGACCTGCCGATATTTCATTAAGTCATATTGGCGCTATCTTCAAACAGGCGCTGTTTGATACATTAAACAGTGATATTCCCAACTGGCAGCGCAGCGTTATTGTGGACATCCGTTTGCCGCGCGTTATTATCGCCCTGTTTGCCGGCGCAAGTTTAGCTTTATGCGGGCTGGTGATGCAGGGTATGTTCCGCAATCCTCTGGCGTCACCTTCGGTCTTAGGTGTCTCATCGGGGGCTTCATTAGGCGCGGTAATAGCTATTTACCTTGGTTTTTCACTTGTTTCCGCCTGGGCTATTCCCCTGTTTGCTTTTATCGGCGCCGGACTCTCCCTGAGCGTTGTTTACCGCGTCGCATCCAGCCGAGGCCAAACCAATATTGCTACCCTGCTGCTTTCAGGTGTCGCGATCAGCGCGCTTAATGTGGCCGCCACCTCATTATTACTGGCATTATCTTTGAGTAATTGGGATGTTGCACGGATGATTATTTACTGGACCATGGGCGGACTCGACGGGCGGACCTGGGATCATGTTTTTATCATTCTGCCTATTGTCCTCAGCGGTTTTATATTACTGCTATTTCACAGCAAACAGTTAGACCTGCTGCTCTTAGGTGAGCAGCATGCCTTATCGGTCGGGGTGGATGTGCGCAGAACGCGGCGCAATCTTTTAATTATCAGCAGCGCCATGGTCGGCGCATCGGTTTCAGTAGTCGGCGGAATAGGTTTTATCGGTTTGGTTGTGCCGCATATTTTACGTTTATTATTAGGCCCCTCACACCGTTATCTGTTACCCGCCTGTTTATTTGGCGGGGCGATTACCTTACTCGGTGCAGATCTGTTTTTAAACAGTTTCTTTCGGGAGCAAGCTATCCCGCTGGGCGTGGTAACGGCGGCATTGGGTGCCCCCTTCTTTCTGTTTCTTTTAATCAAACAACGTTTTGTTTTAAGTTAGTGGAGCCTTATTTATGTTGCCTTTGAGTTGTATCAAGCTCGCTTTCTCTTACAATAAAAAACCCTTATTAAAGAATATTAATTTAGACTTTAAAGCAGGGACATTTGTCGGTTTGATCGGTGCCAATGGGTCGGGTAAAAGTACCCTGCTGCAGCTGCTGTTAGGCTTGCTAACGCCACAATCCGGTGCAGTGAATCTCAATGGTGTGGATATTCAGACGCAAAAGCGTCGCGATATCGCCAAACAGTTAGCCTTTGTCCCGCAATCGATTGAGCTGCCCTATGCTTTTACTGTACAGGCTTTGGTCGCTATGGGCAGGAACCCCTATCTCGGCCCCTTTGAGTTAGAAACGGCGGAAGATGCCAGGCTTATTCAAGAGGCGATGCTGAAAACCGATATAACCCACCTCAGCGCGCGCTCCGTGACCACCTTGTCGGGAGGTGAAAAGCAGCGGGTTATTATCGCCCGCGCGCTTGCCCAACAGGCGCCGGGCATTTTACTGGATGAACCGATCGCAAGCTTGGATATTTGCCACCAGATAGAAACCCTGCAGTTAATACAATCACTGACCCAATCGGGAAAGTTAGCCATCACCGCGCTTCATGATCTTAACCTCGCGGCGAGCTATTGTGATCGTTTAATATTGCTCGGTGAGTCTGAGCTCAATAAGGGTTCGGGGCAGCCCTATTCAGGGCGAACTATTATCGCGGACGGCACGCCGGAGCAGGTACTGAATCAGGAAAATCTAGCCGCATACTTTTCCATTAATGCTGATATAATCAAAACAAATGATAAAATCAGTTTGGCAAATATCAGCCCGGTTAAAAAACACCAGAATAAAGAGCCAAAAACTGACTGAGCGCTAATTTAAGATCCGCAACGCTCTTCTTAAGATTGTGTTTAAAAGTCTTTTTTGTAAAGCATTAATAATAGGAATAAATAAAGCATGGCAATAGAAAGCACATCCATTATTACGGCAAGTTTTTCTGTTATGCAGCAGATCAATCAAGCTATGCCCATATGGTTTCAACAGGGAGGCCTGATAATGTGGTTGTTACTGTTAACTTCTTTTTTAACCACTCTGGTCACCCTGGAGCGTTGTTTTGTTTGGTGCCATTATTACCTTAAAAAAGAACACTTTGCGCTGCTCGATTGTTTTGCCTATTTAAATAAAAAAGAAAAAACCAACGCACTGCTCGCATGCCAGCGCTTAGAGACTCCGGCTTTAAATATGTTAGCCTTTGGTATCAATGCCCTGCCATTTTCACCCAATGAGAAAATGGAATCCTACGCAGAACGGCAAATCCACAACATGTCCCGCGGGCAAACGCTACTCGATACCGTTATCACTCTTGCCCCTATGCTGGGTATTTTAGGCACTGTATTGGGTATTATTCACTCTTTTAATATTCTCGGTTCACAGGGAATCGACAACCCCACCGAGGTCGTTGCGGGCATCGCCCAGGCATTAGTGTCCACTGCGATGGGATTATCAGTCGCGCTGTTGGCATTATTGCCTTTTAATCTATTTCGCTCGCTACTGCAAAAGCTGACCCTGCATTTGGAGGGCGTGGGCAGTGAGTTTTATCATATTTGTCATCAGAAGAGCCTGATCACCAATGAGCTCAGTGACATTATGAAAATCCAGGAGCTCAGTCGTGCTGCCCAGGATAACGAGCAAAAGTACGAAGTGCAGAAGGACAGTGAAATGCCTTATCATTACGAATTTAAAGAAGGAACAGATGAAGTCAGTGTTAATCTTCATGATGACATGAAGGAGCTCAATAAAACCTCTCAGGAATCACTGCTGGAAATGTACGCCAGTGCAGTTAATGAATCCGGCGTTGACGAGGTTGAATTACAGGAGCAGCAGGAGCGCGTCCGGCAGTCACAAAAAGATCCCCTCAGGAAACGCGCCCGATGAAATTAAGCAGGAAAGGCTTTCAGCAACCCGCTCGATTTGAGTTATTACCTCTGCTTGATGTGATTTTTTTATTACTGATTTTTTTTGTGTTTGTGATGCTTAAAATGACCATGCAGAGCAGTATTAATATTGAATTACCGCAGTTAGTTGATAGCCGGCAACAAACTGAGGCGCTATTAGTGATTAGTATTGACAGCAAAAACCAGATTTTTATTAATGAAAAAATAACCACAGAAACGCTCATGTTGGCGCAAGTGAGAAGCTTACAAAAAGAGCAAAAAGAACAGACACTACCCATATTAATCCGGGGTGACAAACAAGCAGATTTAGGTATCGCCCTGTCCATTTTAGATAAACTGCGTTTATCCGGATTTCAACATGTTGCTTTTGCAACCGGAAAAGACCAATAAGAGTGACTGTGGCGCATGAAAACGACTAGCTATTATTTCCCCTTTTTCATTATCAGCCTGTTTTTGTATGGTTTTCTTTTTCTTAATATTGATCAACCTAAAAGCATCACAATACTGCCGCTAAATTCCGGCAAGCAATCTATTCAAGTCCGGTTCATTTCCCAGCCTAATCTAAGCGAGGAGAATCTGGCGAAGCCAAACGAGCAACTAAGCGCAGCAGAGCCCCCGGTTGCAGTAGACAAAATTCAACCCGAAAAAGTAATAACATCTCAATCAGAAGTGAAATTAAAAAACCAGGCATTGCAGGAAAGCGCCGCAAAAAACGCTGCCGATAGTGCGGCTAATTTAGCAGCAGAGATTTTTCACCCGCAAGCGGCGAGCGATGAAATCATGACCAGGGAAGTATCCCCTTTACCAAAAGCAAGCAGCAGCGCAGCAAAAAAGCGGGTTGTAAAAAAACATCCGGAAAACAGCTCATCGGCCGCTAACAGCACGCAAAATCAAGGTGTATTGCAGGAAGCCATAGTCGTTTCCGGTCGCAAACCCGTTTACCCGCAACGCGCCATTTTGCGTAATCAGCAGGGCCGGGTAGTGGTGAGATTAACAGTCACCAAAAAAGGTCTGCCCAAAAACCCCAAGATACAGACTTCCAGCGGGTTTTCCATTTTGGATAATGCGGTGCTGGTTTTTATTAACCAGGAGTTATTTATGCCCGCACTGCAGGGTGAAGATAAAGTGATTTCAGAGCAGCTTTTTGCTTTTCGTTTTGAGCTTAATTAATGCCTGAATGCTCCACTTGAAGAGAGAGGTCATTGACTATCGATGGGATATGCAGGGAAGATTTGATCTTTTATCGCTGTGTTAATAAAAAAACCGCTTAGTTTTTACTTAAGCGGTTTCTTTCATTAAAGCATGGATTAAATTATGAGTTACTGTAAATTATCAGGTCCGACACGCACGATAAGCTTACCGAAGTTTTCACCCTGCAGCAGCCCGATAAAGGCAGATGGCGCATTTTCTAAACCGTCGACAATCTGCTCCTTATATTTGATTTTTCCGGCACTTAACCATTCCCCCATAGCGTCACTGAACTCATTATAACGGTGCCCATAATCGTCAAAAACAATAAAACCCTGTGCTTTAATGCGCTTAACCAACAAAGTACCCATCAGCATAGAGAGTCTATCGGGGCCGGCAGGTGGCTCTGTGGCATTATATTGTGAGATCAAACCACACACAGGAATGCGCGCTTTGCTGTTTAATAAGGGTAAAACGGCATCAAAAACCTTACCGCCGACATTTTCAAAATAGACATCAATACCCTTACCGCAGGCCTTGCTTAATTGCTCGGCCAGGTTTTCCGATTTATGATCCAGACAAAAATCAAAACCGAGCTGCTCAACGGCGTACCGGCATTTTTCTGCACCGCCCGCAATCCCGACCACTTTACAGCCTTTTAATTTAGCGATTTGCCCTACTAAGCTGCCCACTGCGCCCGTCGCCGCCGCAACCACTACGGTTTCACCTGCCTGCGGCTGGCCAATATCAAGCAAGCCCATATAAGCCGTTAAACCGGGCATGCCTAAAACACCCAGCGCATAGGATTGATGGGTCAGGCTGGCATCGATTTTAAGCAGGCCCTGACCGTCAGAGACGGCATAATCCTGCCATCCCGCAAATGCGACAACCCAACCCCCCACTGCAAAGTCGGGATTAAGTGACTGTTCAATACGGCATACCGCCCCGCCAACCATAGGCTCTCCCAGCGCTACGGGCGGTGCATAGGATTTAGCCTCGCTCATACGTCCGCGCATATAAGGATCCAAAGAAAGATAGACGCTGCGTAATAAAACCTCACCCTGTTTAATTGCCGGGATAGCGGTTTCTGCCAGATTAAAATCAGCACTGACGGGAGCGCCAACCGGCCGCGACGCTAATAAAATTTGGCGATTGACTTGTTTAGTTTGACTCATAAATAATTCCTATCTGCGATCGGGGAGCTTTCAGCGATAAAAGCGCCCCGAATAAAGTATCAAGTAAGCGAAAATGGCTGTTAACTTGCCTGCTCTAATATTTGACGGCTGATTGCAAGGTTAATTTCCTGCTTTTCACCCAAAGCCACCATGCCGTGCGCTTCCAGATTGGCCATCAGAACATCAATATCTGCTGCGCCTAATTCTATATCCGACAGGCGCACAGGCATCGACATCTGCTGGAAAAAGTCTTCGGTTAGCCCGATAGCCCGGTCAATTTTCTGCTCTTCACTGCCCTGGGTGATATGCCAAACACGCTCTGCATATTGCAGCAGTTTTTCATGTTTAGCTGCACGACGCACTTTCATTACCGCAGGCAAAACAATCGACAGGGTGCGGGCATGGTCAATCTCGTAAGCACCCGTCAGCTCATGGCCTATCATATGGGTAGACCAATCCTGCGGCACACCGGCGCCAATCAGACCATTCAATGCCATAGTGGCAGACCACATAATATTAGCGCGGACTTCAAGATTCTCTTTGGTTTCTGGTTGCAGCGCTTTGGGCCCCTCTTCAATCAGGGTTTGTAATAAACCTTCAGAAAAACGATCCTGCACTTTTGCATTAACATTATAGGTAAGGTACTGCTCCATAGTATGAATAAACGCATCCACCACACCGTTACTGATTTGTCGATCCGATAAAGACAAAGTGACCGCGGGATCTAAAACGGCAAATTTCGGCCGCACAGCAGAACTCGAAAAGGGTAATTTATTGCCGTCGCGTGTTACCACAGCGTTGGTATTTGTTTCTGAACCGGTTGCCGGTAAGGTAAGCACTACACCTATAGGTAACGCACTTTCTATCGGCTGTTGTTTGCTCAGAATATCCCAGGGATCGTCGCCCGTAAACAGCGCCGCTGCCGCAATAAATTTACAACCGTCAGCCACAGAGCCGCCGCCGACAGCCAGTAAATAATCTATATCATGCTCTTTAATCATAGCCTGCGCTTTCATTAAAGTATCGTACTTTGGATTAGGCTCAATACCGGAAAATTCAAACCAGGTATGATCTTTTAACGCATTGACAACCTGATCATAAACGCCATTATTTTTTATCGAACCACCGCCATAAACCACTAATACTTTAGCCGCCTTTGAAATTTCGGTAGAGAGTGTCGCGATTTGACCTTCACCAAAATGAATACGTGTCTGATTTTCAAAACTAAAATTTAACATATTGTTTCCTACTGTTATCGAAGTGTGAGCAGCTTAATTAAGTTGCTCACATTTGAGTTGCTATTATTTAAGCTACTTTTGGGTCGCCAGATGCTTCATCAATTTTTCTGCAACCAAGGCTGAACTGGCCGGATTTTGTCCCGAAATTATCAGTCCATCCTGTACCGCAAAGGCTGACCAATCGGCACCTTTTTGATACTCTGCGCCACGTTTAACCAGTTCATCTTCCAATAAAAAAGGCACAATATCAGTTAACTGCACTGCTTCTTCTTCGCTATTGGTAAAACCTGAAACCACTTTACCTTTAACTGCAAACTCTCCGTCGCCGGTTTTAACGTTGAGCAACGCCGCAGTAGCATGACATACGGCAGCAACAGGTTTTCCGGCAGATAAAAATGATTCAATCAGGCTGATAGAATCAGCATTTTCCGTCAAGTCCCATAATGGGCCATGACCGCCAGGGTAGAAAACGGCGTCATAATCCGCAGCATTAAGGGTTGCCAGCACTTTAGTATTCTTTAATTGCAGCTGCGCGTCGCTATCCTTGGCAAAACGTCGGGTCGATTCACTTTGAAAATCCTCGGTATCACTGTTCGGATCGATAGGTGGCTGTCCACCCGCTGGTGAAGCCAGGGTGATTTCAACACCGGCATCTTTAAAAAGATAATAAGGTGCAGCAAACTCTTCTATCCAAAATCCGGTTTTATTACCCGTATTGCCGAGTTTATCGTGTGAAGTTAATACCATTAATATTTTCTTAGTATTCATATTTTGACTCCTTTATGTAACTTGAAATAGATTCTATGTAATTAATTGACCTGAACAGTGTATGCCTGTGCAGTAATTTTAACAATGCAGACATAATTGACATCATTGTTACAATAATTGATACAATAGGCTCATATTTAGCCATAGAGAGAAATGATGGATATTTCATTTGAGCAACTCAAAAGTATGATTGTTTTTGCCCGGGTAGTAGAGCAAGGCAGTTTAAGCGCCGCGGCCAAACATATAGGTTTATCGCGTGCCGTGGTGAG
Organism: Psychromonas sp.; assembly: GCA_036554425.1. Lineage (GTDB taxonomy): Bacteria > Pseudomonadota > Gammaproteobacteria > Enterobacterales > Psychromonadaceae > Psychromonas. The sequence continues at coordinate 5,968 of DATBNI010000446.1, read as the reverse complement.
TTACCACATTAAAAAACTCGAAACTCATTTAGCCATCAAACTGCTTAATCGCTCCACACGATCCATTACTTTAACGGAAGCGGGTTCACAATATTACCAACGCTGCCGGGTCATTGCCGAGCAAGCTTCAGCCGCCCACCAGCAGATTGAAAATTTAAAAAATGAACCTGAAGGCCTGTTAAAAATAACCTGTCCGGTCAATCTTGGTCTGCAAATTATAGTCCCGGCATTAAATGCTTTTCGAAAGCTTTACCCTAAAATAGATCTGGATCTGAAACTCACCGATGAAGTGGTTAATGTTATTAAGGAGGGGATCGATCTTGCCGTTCGCGGCGCACCCTTACCGGATTCAGGTCTGCAGGCCAGTAAACTTTTCAGTCTAAGCACCTGTTTATGCGGCGCGCCCGCTTATTTTAAGCAGCGCGGTTATCCGACTACCCCAGCCCAATTAACTGAACATGAGTGGGTTATTTACAAACTCACATCCAGTACGATCGAGTTAAGCAAAGGGAACAGGTCATTTAGTATCAAAGTCAGAGGCGGGATCAGTACTAATAATGCGGCAGCACGCACCGCTTTTGTTGAAGGCGGGCATGGGTTAGGGCGTATTCCAAGCTATGATGCCTGGCCAAAAATACAGTCAGGCACCCTGGAATCAATCCTTGGTGAATACCAGCTTAATGATATTGATCTTTATGGGGTATTTCCATCCGGTGGAGCGGAGTCTAAAAAACTGCGCTTATTAATTGATTATTTAAAAACCTTTTTCAGTCAGTACAAGGATCTGGCCCAGGGAGTGAAATTATAAAGGAGGGCTTATGACAGAACAAAATAACAGGCTTAATCTTGCTCCGTTTTTTAAGCAAATCAGGGGCTGGCAATTAATTTAAACTGTTGCAGCTTATCAATATTAAATTATTGCATGCTCTGCTTTATTATATTACCCACCCAGGATAATGGTCGAAAAAAGACCTTTATAGAGTCGTCAGATAATCTCAACAATAAAAACCAACGATCCTCATGTGAACTTATAATACCAAAAGAATTAATGAAGTGATCAATGATTGCGAAGGAAAAATCAGCACTAACAAGGCGTGAGTTGCAGGAGATAGTTATTCTCACTTCAAAACTCACAACGTAGTTAGGGATAATTTTAACCAGCAAGGGCGATCACCTTTTTAGTTCTTTTGGTATAAGGCGCACAGATAACTCAATCGAGTGGTAATTCAGTCTTTTTGACCACCTCTCTCAATACAAAACTTGAATGTACACCAGTAACACCTTTTAGCTTGGTTAATTGCCCGAGTAAAAATTTCTCGTAATGCTGCATATCGCGCACCACCACTTTTAATAAAAAATCAGCAGACTGCCCGGTCACAATTAAACATTCCAGTACCTCGGGTAAAGTGGCAATCGCACGTTCAAAGTTATCAAAACGATCCGGTGTATGGCGATCCATGGAAATACCAATCATGGCAGTCAAGTTTAAACCGAGTACCGAGGGTTTTAATAAAGTGACATGTTTATCTATTATTCCCGACTCCTCCAACCGTTTCACACGACGCGAACAGGGCGTTGGTGATAAACCAACACTCTCGGCTAATTCCAGATTACTAATACGCGCATTCCTCTGCATCAGCCTAAGAATGTGCTTATCAATACGGTCTAACTTAATGACTTCCTGCACACTATTTCACCTATATAGATATTTTCACCAACAATATCACATTAAATAGTTATTTATTGCACAAAAACCAGGAATTAAGAGGTTATTTGCAACCACTCCCTACAACATTCACTCTATAGTGAGTACATGGATAGCGAGCGAAGTTTCTAACCGGAAACGGGCGGTAATACCCTTACAAAGGTGCACCAACTCGCTAAAATATTCACTCTATAGTGAGTGTATGGATAGCGAGCGAAGTTTCTAACCGGAAACGGGCGGTAATAACTTTACAAAGGTGCACCAACTCGCTAATTCACCTCTTTGCTGCCAATGATCTAAAAGGAAATGACTCTTGTCTAATATTGCTAATGTCCAAGCCAGTTTTAACCATAGAAAATATCGCGCCTATGCGCCAATCCAAAAATCGGATAGACGCTGGCCAGAGCAAATAATCAAAGCGGCACCTCTGTGGTGCAGTGTTGATTTACGTGATGGTAATCAAGCGCTGATTGAACCTATGAGTCCAAGCCAGAAGCTGGATATGTTTAAACTCTTAGTTGATGTCGGCTTTAAAGAGATTGAAGTCGGTTTCCCCGCGGCATCGGCGCCTGATTTTGATTTTGTCCGTCAATTAATTGAGCAGGATTTAATTCCAGACGACGTCACTATTCAAGTATTGACCCAGGCCCGCGAGCCTTTAATCGCGCGCAGCTTTGCAGCCTTAAAAGGCGCAAAAAAAGCCATTATGCATTTATATAACTCAACCTCAACGGTGCAGCGTGAACAGGTATTTAAAAAATCACGCGATGAAATTAAAACCATTGCCGTACAGGGGGCACAGTGGGTGCGAGAATTTGCGGCTGCCCAGCCTGAGACAAAGTGGTCCTTCCAGTATTCGCCCGAGAGCTTTACCGGCACCGAAATGGATTACGCCCTGGAAGTGTGTGATGCCGTCATTAACGTTTGGCAGCCGACACCTGAAAATAAGGTGATTATCAATTTACCCGCAACCGTTGAGGCATCAACGCCTAACGTCTATGCAGATCAAATTGAATGGATCTGTGACAATATCAGGCACCGCCAATCAGTGACCATCAGTTTACACACTCACAACGACCGCGGCTGCGGCGTCGCGGCTGCTGAGCTGGGTTTGCTCGCCGGTGCGGATCGCATAGAAGGGACATTACTTGGCAACGGCGAACGCACGGGTAATATGGATATAGTCACCATGGCGATGAATATATACAGTCAGGGCATTGATCCGCAATTAGATTTTTCTGATATGGACCGTATTATTGCAACCGTTGAACGCTGCACACAATTACCCGTGCACCCGCGTCATGCCTACGCGGGTGAATTGGTTTTTGCGGCTTTTTCAGGCAGCCACCAGGATGCGATTAATAAATGTATGGCGATTGATGCTGCGCGGCGAATGAAGGACCCGGAAGCGCACTGGCAAGTGGCTTATCTGCCGATCGACCCGCGCGATTTAGGGCGAACTTATCAGCAGGTTATTCGTATCAATAGCCAGTCAGGAAAAGGCGGTGTGGCCTATGTACTGGAGCAGGACTACGGTATTCAAATGCCGCGCTGGATGCAGGTTGACTTCAGTCCGCATGTACAAGAGCATGCCGAGCGCAGTGAAAGTGAAGTTGCATCGGCTATTATTCATGACATTTTTTCCAATACTTATTTAGCAGTACAGAGAAATGCAACTGTCGACAATTATCAGCTTAACCGTCAAGGTAATATCGATAGTTTACAGGCGCAGATATTCACCATTAACGGCTCAGTGACTATTAACGGTCAAGGTAAAGGGGTGCTGGACGCCTTTGTTAAAGGCTTAAGCGCATCAGTCGGCAGTGATATTGTCTTAATCGACTATAACGAGCATGCTCTGCCGAGTAAAAAAGGGGCTGAAAATGAACAGGCCGAAGCGATCGCCTATGTGCAACTGAGCATTCAAGGTGGGCGTTACTGCGCGGCAGCCAAGTGCGACGATATAGTCACAGCCTCTTTGCAGGCAGTACTTAATGCTGTTAGTCGCAGCGGGGCTGGCATAAGCCAGCGCAGCAATTTTAAATTAGCCGCAGTCTAGTGGCGATCCACAGCGCAATCTTATGGGATAAAAGCTGAGAACCCCACAAAAAAGCATAGATTACCTAACCGAAAAACAGCTTGGGTAATGCATGAAACCGGAAAATATAACCATATTATTTTTTACAAGCACACAAAAAAGCATTAAAGGGTTAAGTTTAATGCTTGAATATTAACCGCTATAATGTGTTTATTCCTTTTTCATTGTCAGTCTTTTATTCGACTAACACTGTTATTTTTTCCGACATTAGCGGTTTCTTATGAGGCACATGCATATAATTACCCAGCAAAAGCTGCAACGTATGTTTGCCAGGGCTCAAGGTCACAGTCGTTTCCGTTTGACCACCGCCAAAATGGCGGATTTTATCCGTCGCTTGCAGCGGTTTAGTCATATCAGGCAACACTTTTGTATCAATTAACAAATGATGATGGCCGCTGTTCTCACGATCAATTCCGCTTGGGACAATACTCATACCGCGCACACCAAACTTAATAGTAAATGTCCGGGGCACAGTGCTCCCGTCGGTAGGACTAATAATATAGACCCCGGCCTCCTCTGCTGCGTTAGAGTCTGACGCTTGCTGTAAAGCAAACACACCAAAACTTGCCATAAACAATATAATAGCGAGTGATTTTATTAACATTTTGATTCCTCCATTAATGAGTATCCATCCTGCCGTTCTAATTGTAGACCTCGATGAAAATATATCCACTTTGCCTCTGAGCCTATATCTAGTTGCTGATCATTGCTCCTTTTAGACTGTTCCCTATAACAGAATCGCGACTAGATTAATCAACCGATGCCATATCCCCCCGGTCTTCAAGCCAGACTTTGCGATCGCCCGCGCGTTTTTTCGCCAGTAACATATCCATCATTTCCAACATCCCCTCAGCCCCCTCCGAAGTCAGCTGAACTAAACGACGGGTATTAGGATCCATGGTCGTTTCACGTAACTGCAACGGGTTCATTTCGCCCAAACCTTTAAAGCGCTGAACATTGACTTTACCGCGTTTTTTCTCCGCTTCTATACGGTCCAGAACCCCCTCTTTTTCTGCTTCATCCAAGGCATAATAAATCTCTTTACCTATGTCGATTCGGTATAACGGAGGCATAGCGACGAACAGGTGTCCGGCATCAACAACGGGTCGAAAGTGACGCACAAACAGAGCGCAGATAAGCGTCGCAATATGCAGACCATCAGAGTCGGCATCGGCAAGAATACAGATTTTCCCATAACGTAAAGCGGATAAATCCGAGGAAGCAGGATCAATCCCTATCGCCACGGATATATTATGGATTTCTTCGGAATTTAAAATAATGTCCGAGTCATCTTCCCAGGTATTTTTAATTTTTCCCCGTAACGGCATTATCGCCTGAAACTCGCGATCCCGCGCTTGTTTTGCAGAACCGCCAGCCGAATCACCTTCCACTAAAAAAATCTCCCCGCGCATCGGATCCTGGGTTGAGCAATCAGTCAATTTACCCGGAAGAGCCGGGCCTTGAGTGATCTTTTTTCGGGCAATTTTTTTACTTTTACGGGTACGGGTTTGGGCATTATTAATGCAAAAGTCAGCCAGTAACTCCGCCTCATTAACATGCGCATTGAGCCATAAACTAAAGGAGTCTTTTACCACACCGGAAACAAAAGCGGCGCACTGCCTTGATGAGAGGCGTTCTTTTGTTTGCCCGGCAAACTGCGGATCTTTGATTTTAACCGAAAGGATATAGGCACATCTGTCCCAAATATCTTCCGGGCTTAATTTCAGACCGCGCGGTAAGAGGTTGCGGATATCACAGAACTCACGCATCGCATCCAGCAGGCCCTGTCTAAAACCATTGACGTGTGTGCCGCCCTGCACTGTCGGTATTAAATTTACATAACTTTCTGAAATTGAAGCCCCGCCATCGGGTAACCACACTACCGACCAATCCACTGTTTCACTTTTTGCTGCAAAATTGCCGGTAAAGGGCTGCGCTGGTAATAACTCATTGTCAGCAACGGCTTCCAGCAGGTAATCATTTAAACCATCCTGATAGCACCACTGATAGTCATTTTTATTTACTTTATCTTTAAATTTGATGGTCAGACCCGCACATAACACTGCTTTGGCCTTTAAGAGATGCAGTAAACGGGACACCGAAAAGCGTGCACTGTCAAAATAAGCGGGATCGGGATGAAAATGTACTGTTGTGCCTGTATTACG
>DATBNI010000397.1:0-2988 GCA_036554425.1 Psychromonas sp. | reverse complement strand
AAAATGATCTGGGTGTCATGCTAATAAAGCAGCTGTTAGCAAGATAAATAGCGATTTATAAAATAAGTGATTGTTTGTTATGTGATAAATTTCATGATTTAGATCATTTATCTTGGTATAGTAACTTTCAGTTTTTAAATTTAAATGAATGGAGTCTTATGATTGAAAATACTTTTGCCATAGTAGGAACATTTCTTGTGTACCTGGTGGTAATGTTACTTATCGGTTATTACGCATATAAACGCACCAGCGACACATCGGATTATTTTCTAGGCGGACGTACCTTAGGTCCATGGCCTGCGGCATTATCTGCTGGTGCTTCTGATATGAGTGGCTGGTTATTACTGGGTTTGCCAGGTTACGCTTATGCAGCGGGCATGGAGTCTTTGTGGCTCGCTGGTGGATTATTAATTGGTAGTTGGGCTAACTGGTTGGTCTCTGCAAAACGTCTGCGTACTTATAGTATTACTGCCAATGACGCATTAACTTTACCTGAATTTATTTCACGTCGTTTTAATGACAAAACTAAATTAGTGCAAACTCTCTCCGCTTTTTTCATCCTAATGTTCTTCCTTTTTTACACCAGCTCAGGTTTGGTTGCAGGTGGTAAATTATTTGAAACTGTGTTTGGTCTAGATTATACCTATGCGGTGATTGTAGGTGCTGTGTGTATTGTTTCTTATACGCTGTTTGGTGGGTTTTTAGCCGTATCATGGACAGATTTAGTGCAGGGCTTATTAATGTCAGCTGCGCTAGTGATTGTACCTATAGTCGCAATGCAGGAAGGATTCGGCCAACTAACCACTAACTTAGAGAATATTAATCCGGAACTGCTTACCCTGTGGAACGGCATGGACGGCGAGCCGTTATCATGGATTGCGATTGTTTCATTAGTCGCCTGGGGTCTGGGTTATTTTGGTCAGCCCCATATTCTGGCGCGTTTTCTTGCAACACGCACCAATAAAGATTTAACTGCAGCACGCCGTATTGCGGTGAGCTGGACTATGATCTCTATCTTCGGATCGGTGATGGTTGGTCTGGTTGGTCTGGTATTTGTGCAAAACAATTTGTCCATGGAAGTGGCCGATGGCGAAAAGATCTTTATGGTTTTAGTTAATGCTGTCTTCCATCCGATCCCTGCCGGTATTTTATTAGCCGCTATTCTTGCCGCTATTATGAGTACTGCAGATTCGCAGTTATTAGTCTCCTCTTCGGCATTAGCAGAAGACTTTTACAAACAGCTTTTCCGCCCTGAAGCTTCGTCAAAGGAAGTGCTTATGGTTGGACGTCTGGGCGTGGTTGGATTAGCGCTATTAGCCTTGTATTTCGCGATGGACCCGGATAGTTCAGTGCTTAGTTTAGTTTCCTATGCCTGGGCCGGTTTCGGTGCTGCATTTGGTCCTGTATTAGTATTAAGCATATACTGGAAACGAATGAACCGAAATGGTGCTTTAGCAGGTCTTCTTGTCGGTGGTATCACTATTGTTGTCTGGAAGCAGTTAACAGGGGGTATTTTTGATGTGTACGAGATTGTACCGGGGATAATTTTTGCTACTGCTGCGATTGTTATAACCAGTTTAGTCACGGCTCCACCGGAAAAATCAATAACAGATCAGTTTGAAGAGTTTGAAAGAAATTTAAAAAGCTTCAAATAAGAACCAGACAGCTGGAAGGCTGAAAGGTCTGAAGGTCTAAAAGATATAAGGCTGTAACTTTGTATAAAGTTACAGCCTTTTTTCATTCCAGCTTTCAGGCATTTTTTACTCTGTTATGAAATATCAAACTCTTTTAATTTACGGGTCAGGGTATTTCTTCCCCAACCCAGTAGTGTTGCGGCTTCCTGTCTTTTACCCTGGGTGTACTGCAATGCCGCCTGCAACATTATTTTTTCGAATTCCGGCAGAGCATTGGCGAGTATATTCTCTTTGCCCTGTTTTAATTCAGCCAGGGTCCATTCGCGTAACTGTTTCTGCCAAAGCGGATTTTCATCATCATCAGCAGCAGCTTGTGTCTCTTGGGCGCTTAATTCCGGTGGTAAATCGTAAATATGGACTTCCTGTCCGCTGGTCATGACAGTCACCCAGCGGCAAACGTTTTCCAGTTGACGCACGTTTCCCGGCCAAGGCAGTTGCATTAAATACTCTTTTGTCTCCTGCGTGAGCTGTTTGCTTTTGACATTTAACTCTTTGGCAATATTATTTAAAAAATGTTGTGCTAATAAACTAATATCTTCGCGACGCTCTTTTAAAGCAGGCAGCTGGATACGAATGACATTTAAACGGTGGAAAAGATCTTCGCGGAAATCACCCGATTGCACTTTTTCTTCTAAATTTTGGTGGGTGGCTGCAATGATGCGCACATCGACTGCTATCCCCTGATGGCCGCCCACCCGGTAGAATTTTCCATCGGATAATACCCGTAATAAACGGGTTTGCACATCTAATGGCATATCCCCAATTTCATCTAAAAAAAGCGTGCCGCCATCGGCTTGCTCAAATCGTCCTTGACGATTTGCGGCAGCGCCGGTAAACGCCCCTTTTTCATGACCGAAGAGTTCAGCTTCGATCAGATCTTTGGGAATAGCGGCCATATTCAGAGCGATAAAGGTCTTATCTTTTCGCGGGCTGTGTTTATGTAAGGCCTTGGCAACCAGCTCTTTACCCGTACCGGATTGACCATTGATCAATACACTCATACTGGAACGAGATAAACGGCCAATAATGCGGAACACTTCCTGCATTGCCGGTGCTTCACCGATAATTTCCGGTGTTGAAACAAGTAATTCCGGTACCTTTTTTTTGCTTTTTAATTCAATGCTATGGCTAATGGCGCGTTGAATTAAAGCCGTGGCTTCATGAATATCAAAGGGTTTTGGCAGGTATTCAAAGGCGCCACTTTGATAGGCATTCACCGCACTGTCTAAATCACTGTGCGCTGTCATTATAATAATAGGAATAGTAGGGAAGCGTTCATGGATACGTTCCATGA
>DATBNI010000392.1:0-6855 GCA_036554425.1 Psychromonas sp. | reverse complement strand
TATGCTGGTAAAACCCGCTGAGCATTTGTTTGTTTTCCTGGATAATCGTAAAAAATCATCCCTTAAGCAGATAAATTCGGAGACTTAAATTATGTATGAGAATCTGATTTTAATATTAGATGCCACCTTAAGAGTATCAGCTCCCCTGATATTGGCGGCACTGGCCGGGCTTTTTTCTGAACGCTCCGGAATAGTTAATATTGCCCTGGAAGGTAAAATATTGTTTGCGGCTTTTGCAGCCGCGGCGGCGGCTTCGCTAACAGGATCTGTTTGGCTGGGGTTGCTCAGTGCAATAGCCGTTGCCTGCAGTTTGTCTATGCTGCACGGATTTGCATCTATTACCCACAAAGGTGATCAAATTGTTTCCGGTGTAGCAATCAATATGCTGGCCGTCGGCTTGACCGTCACTTTGGGGCGTTATTGGTTTGGTCTTGGCGGGCAGACGCCTGCATTGCTTGATTCACAACGTTTTCTGCCGATCACGCTGCCGGGTGCAGATGCGCTGGCCGATGTCCCTGTGCTGGGTTTATTATACAGTGAACTGATATCCGGTCATAATATTCTTGTCTACGCGGCTTTATTAGCAGTACCAATATGCTGGTGGGTTATCTACAAAACCCGGTTCGGGCTGCGCCTTAGAGCGGCAGGGGAAAACCCGCATGCCGTCGATACAGCCGGTATCTCTGTTGCCTGGATCCGTTATAGAGCATTGCTGGTGGCGGGGCTGTTAACCGGGATTGCCGGGGCTTATTTATCAACGGCGCACAGTGCCGGTTTTGTGCCCAACATGAGCGCGGGTAAAGGCTTTATTGCCCTGGCGGCATTGATCTTTGGTAAATGGCGTCCGGTACCTGTGTTACTGGGCTGTTTACTCTTCGGCTTTTTAGATGCGGTAGCTATCCGTTTGCAGGGAACTGAACTGCCCATTATTGGCGAAATACCTGTGCAGTTGATTGAGGTGTTACCTTATATCCTGACTGTTCTGTTACTTGCCGGTTTTATAGGCCGGGCGGTTGGCCCCAAAGCCGTCGGTATACCTTATGTGAAGTCCCGTTAGCCATACCCACCCCAACTGCTTGAATCTGCACATTCAAGCAGTTGGGGTATAGCCTTCATAGTCGGCAGCAGGGGGGATCTCTGTCGCTGGCGATGCGACTGATTCCTAATTAATAGCAATGCATAGTCTATACGGGTAGAATCGCCTCCAAAATATAAGTAACTTATAAAAGAGAGTGATTTCGTGACCCAACAAAAAATTGAATTATTGGCCCCAGGTGGTGATGTAGAAGCGATTAAAGCCGCTATTGTGGCGGGCGCAAATGCCGTTTACTGCGGTTTAGATACCTTTAATGCGCGCAACCGCGCAGCCAATCTTTCATTTGATGAGCTGGTCGGTGTGATAGGGCTTGCCCATCAATATCAGTGTGAGGTTTTTTTAACCTTAAATATTGTGATTTTAGAGCATGAAATAGCCGGCATGGTTAAATTACTTAACCAATTGGTTAATACCGGTGTTGACGGCATTATTGTTCAGGATTTAGGCGTGTTTAATCTGGTTAAAAAATATTTCCCCTCCCTTAAGATACATGCATCAACTCAGCTGACGACCCATAATGAAGGGCAAATATTATTCCTCGCCAAAATTGGCGCAACCAGAGCGAATTTGTCACGCGAGTTAAATCTTGGCGAAATAAAAAGTTTAACTAAAGTCGCCCATGAGAACGCTGTGCTGACGGAAGTCTTCGTGCATGGCGCTCTATGTATTGCATTCTCCGGACAATGTTATTCGAGCTCAGTCAGTGTGGGTAATTCCGGTAATCGTGGTCGCTGCAGCCAGGCATGTCGCGATGAGTATGAAGTCACCGCTGCGGGTAATAAATTCCCGCTTAACTTAAAAGATAATTCAGCCTATTTTGATCTCCCTGAACTGGTTGAGGCGGGTGTTGATTCGTTAAAGATTGAAGGCCGTATTAAAGGGGCTCAGTATGTTCATACCGTGGTTGATACCTGGCGCCAGCAGATCGATGCGTTTGTCAAAAGCGGCAAATTATTAGAGGATGATGCCAATCTTTATAAAGTCTTTAACCGTGATTTTACCAACTCATTTTTAAAAGGTAACCTCACCAAAGACATGTTTATCGATAATCCCCGCGATAACAGTTTTCAGCATGCCAATGACCAAAATAATGCGATATCAGTAGTGCAGATTCAAGAGGTTCAACAAACTCTTTCCACGCAAAAAAATGAAATAGGCAGCTTGGTTGCCGAAAAAATAAAATATCTTAGCATTGCCAAAACGCCCGTTTTAATGGCTTTTTCAGGCAAACTTAATAAGCCCTTGGTTGTCACTGTTAAAAAAGAAAATAAGACATTTGTGGTTGAGTCTGAGATGCAGTTAATGGCTGCGGACCAATCCTCTGTTGATAGGGCTGCCATTGAAAAACGTTTTAAGAGTTTTAAAAACAGTGAATATCATCTTCAGGACTTTAATTTTGATGATTTTGATTCCGGCTTAAGTATTCCTTTTAAAGAGCTCACCAGGATAAAAAATAAAGTGGCGTTTTTATTAAATGATTCCATTGAGATTATCCCGCCGGTTACCTTACCTGCACTCACAAAGCATGCGAAAAAAGAGGGCAAAGCGACCCTGTCATTGCTGATCAGTAATGACAAGGATCTGCACCTCTGTGATGTGACTGAGGCTGATATCTATTTTAAATTACCGGAAAGCTTTAAAAAGAATTGCACTAAGTTTATTAACCTCTTTTTACAAAACCCGAGATTAATTCCCTGGTTCCCTGCCGTCTTAATTGGTAAAGATTACCTGGAAGCGGTGAAAATTTTAGCGCAGATAAAACCTAAGCGTATTGTGACTAACAATACAGGTATCGCCTATCAGGCAAATGCACTGAATATCGATTGGATCGCGGGGCCTTTTTTAAATACCACCAATTCTTATGCCCTGTTGACGCTGCAGGAAGATCTTAATTGTTCAGGTGCGTTTATTTCTAACGAAATTAATCGCAATCAAATTAAAAACATCGCCCGCCCGAAAAACTTCAAGTTGTTATACAGTATCTATCATCCCATTTTGATGATGACCAGCAGACAGTGTTTCTTCCAGCAGACCGTAGGCTGTAATAAACCCAGCATTGAAGATGGCTGTATGCTTAAGTGTGAAAAAGCGACCACTATCACTAACGTAAAAGGATTCTCTTTTGCTGTTGATAAACAGAAGGGCGGATATCCGAGTATTTACAATGATGAACAATTCTTAAATTTTGATGTTGTGACAGATTTTGCCGATTTATTCGATGAATTCTTTATTGATTTGACCGATATTGGCGCAGGCTCAAAAGCGCAGCAGGATAAAGTCGCTTTGATTAAGCATTTTGAAGACTTGCTGGCGGGGTCAGAGGTTGCGCAAGGGAAGCTTGAGCAGATGGTGACTGTTTCAACGAATGCGCAGTACAGGCAGGGGTTATAAACAAGTTTAAAGCGGCTGGTTTAATTTATAGTAAATAGGGGGCGGAGCGGCTGCACCTTGCCGGGGTACTTTCAGCAGCAGCCTGCTCAGCTCAATATAGTGTTCAGTCTGGCATATACTGAGGTCACTGCTCAAGGTGATTGTTTTTTCTTAACTCAGCGCGTTGGTTATACCATTGCGTGAGATATTTGGCTTGGATGATAATGTGCAAGCGACCGCGAAATGGGTGAATATAGATACTTTTTTTAACTAAAAGATCATCCGCTATTTTCCTTGCTAAAATGACCAAAGCCTCAGGGTGAGCCTTTAACCAAGTATTCCGCTCAGGTTGCTCTTGATCCACTATGGCTAACGGATGCTCAAGCCGCCCGGAAAATTGAAATTGATTGTGATATTTCCCCAGATGGGCTACAACAACACCTTCTTCCTGCTTTTGATGAATAAAGGTTGCCGTTTCCGATACATCATAGAGTTGGGTAAAAACACTTGATAAAGCAGGTATTAATATATATATCCCTAGTGGAAAAGAGATTAAAACCAATTTAAAGTAATGCTTACCCAGCCTCTCAGGTAAAAGCATTAAAGCCGATAAAAATAACGGAATAATGCCCCAAAATATAGCTACTTGCGGTGCATGCGCAGTTGGGAAAGCCTTAGCCACCCAGAGATTTCCTGAAAATATTAATACAGCTAAGAGTAATAATAATATTGCTAAAAAAGGATCTTTTCCGAATTTTTTAATATCGACTTTTGCGCCTAAAAAGATCGCTAATGCGGGGAATACCGGGAACAGATAATGTATCTGCTTGCCGCTTATGCAGCTAAAAATGAACACGACCAAAAAGAACCAAGCTAGCAAAAAGCGATCACTTTTTGATAAATTTAACCAGGTTGTTGTTCGCCACATTCCCTTTAAAAATACCCAAGGTAATAATAAGATTGGCAGGATCATTGCGTACCAATAAAAAGGACGCGCATGCGCGAAGGAGTCTTTCATTCGCCCTGCAGACTGCCCCCAAAAAATCGCCTGCGCATATTCTTCTCCACCCGCAATGGCTGCAGGTATGGCCCAGGATAAAACCATGATCACCCCCACAATCAATGTTATTATCCCGGCTTTTAGGAGTTTCCCGGCTGAGATCATATTTTCTCTGCGCCACATGAAATAGAGGAGAAATACCGGAATAATATAAATAAGGATAACCGGTCCTTTGACTAGCATTCCTGTACCTAAACTGACTCCTGCCCAGAAAGTGAAAGACCAGCGCCCCGTTTGTGCAAAACGCCAAATACAGATCACGCAGCAGAGCACGAAAACTGTTAATAAAAGGTCAAACATAGACATTGGGACATACAGGAACCAACCGGTAAAACTCAATAAAATAAGTGGGCTATAGTCAGCCGCTTGCGCTGAGTGGTTATAAACTAATAAAGATAAGCGGCGGATAAGAATAAGATTAAGGCAAGCCAACAGGGGCACTATGATGCGGGCGACCCATTCGGAAACGCCGAATATTCCCCAGATAATATTCATTAACCAGAACATCATGGGGGGTTTATGGGCATAAGTTTCGCCATTTATGTGCGGCACTAGCCAATTGTTACTTTGCCACATCTCCCAAGCAACAGAGATATAACGGGTTTCATCAAGGGGGAAAATGGGCCTAAAATACAAATTTAACGCAATAAGGAAAAAACTTAGCGCAAATGCTAAAAGTAAAGGTTGCCGATCTTGTGCAATATTCATATAACATCCTTATCAGCAGTGTCTAGTGCGGATAATTTTCGCTTATAACTGATCATCAAACTGATATTTCTAGCATAAACAATAAGCCCGAGAGATTGACCGACGATAAAAACAGGATCTTTGCGATGTACTGCATAACAGAATAAAAACAATGAGCCAATAATGCTGAGATACCAAAAGGGAGCCGTTACAATACTATTTTTGGCTTTTTCACTGGCCCACCACTGTACCAGCATGCGTAAAGAAAAAGTTATTTGACCAATAAACCCGACTATAACCCAAGGATCCTTTATAAATTCCCACATCAATCTATCTCGCTTTTATTACCTGCCGTTAAAGAAGCCGTACTGTTTATATCTTCAGTTTCAATCTTGGGTACAGCTGTTCGCCGGGTTAGCCAAAGAACACCTAACACATCCAAAATTCCTGCAAATAATCTATCTAATGTGCCGTAATTTGAGGCGCCGTAATGACGATCTAGATGGTTCACTGCTAGCGAAGACACCATATAACCTTCGTTACGAAATAATATAGGTAAATATCGATGCATATGCGTAAACGTAGGTAAATTTAAAAAGGCATGACGTGTGAAAATTTTAATCCCACAGCCTGTATCCGGGGTATTATCATTTAATATCGTTGCCCGGACCCATAGTGCAAACTTAGAGCTAAAACGACGCCATGACGTATCCTTTCGATTTGTTCTATGACCTATAATCATGGCTAATGCCGGATTGTTGCTTTGTAAAAAGACGCTAATCAAACGGGGAATATCAGCCGGATCATTTTGACCGTCACCGTCGAGCGTAATAATGAGAGGGGCCTTTGCTTGCCGTACACCCGTAACAATAGCGCGGCTTTGTCCGCAAGCTCGATCATGGTGAAATACCCGTAATGAGGGGAATTTAATCAATAATTGTTGAAGTTCATTACGGCTGTTATCGGTGCTGGCGTCATTGACATAAATGATTTCATAGCAAAAATTTTCTAAGTTCTTCGCAATGCCCTTGATAAGTGGGCATAAATTACCGCTCTCGTTATGAATAGGTACAACCACTGAAATATCGGGGATCTGGACGTTCAAAATAATTTCCCTTTTTTTAACACGGATCAATAATTATTTTTCTAAAAGGTTTTCTTTATGCTCTAACGCATTGGAAAAACAGCGCAGACATTACCTATTCTGAAATTTAAATGATACTTAATTAACGCCCTTTAATCACTTAATTTTGACGAACTTGTTATTTGTATCATAAATATCACAAATATCATAAATGTCATAATAGTCATCAGCTTTGTTGCAGTTAAATTGAAGTAAAATAAAGCCAGCCAGTAATTTAGCATTAATCTGTCGCATCGGCCTATTCTGGTGATGGGGAGGATGGCAGCGACTATCATGCAGATAATTCCCGAAATGAAAATTTTAATTTGTGACACATTTAGGGTGATAAAGGAATCCCGACATTTTCAGCCCAAAGGCTTATTTCGCCTGCCCATTATTTTCCTGCAGGCATAAAAAAACCAGCAATCAGCTGGTTTAATTATTTCTTTACCCGAGTAAAGAAGGGGGCGGAAAGAGACTTGCATTCTCACGCCTTGCGCTTACTTTGAGGAATCGCTG
>DATBNI010000362.1:0-4116 GCA_036554425.1 Psychromonas sp. | reverse complement strand
CAGGTGGTAAAGTTGTTGATTGTGTAAATATTGTTGAATTTATAAATCTAAGCAGACAGCCTAATGCAAAAAGGCTGAGAAAATTTATTAATAGTCTGTCAATAATAACCAGTAGCAATCCGCATAATGGAGGGGCATATCTTTGATATGGACGTTAGCTTTGAATACGCCATACAAAGGCTCAGTTAAAGCCCACCTGCAACAAAAGAACGACATCAAGCTAAATGCTATCATACTGCAAATAAATTCTTAACAAGAAGAGAATGTTAAATAAAATATGAAAACACCTAAAAGAATACAACCTCTTGTTGACGATGGTTTAGTTGATAAGGTATTACGACAATTAATGAGTGGTAAAGAAGCAACTGTTTTTGTGGTGCAATGTGGTGAGCATGTGCGTTGTGCAAAAGTGTACAAGGAGGCCAGTAAACGGAGTTTTAAACAAGCCGTTTTATACAATGAAGGGCGAAAAGTTCGCAATGGACGTCGCGCCCGAGCCATGGAAAAAGGATCGAAATTTGGACGTGGGGAACAGGAAAAAGTCTGGCAGAATGCAGAAGTGGAAGCTTTATACAAATTAGCTGATGCAGGCGTGCGCGTACCGCAACCTTACGGCTGTTTTGAAGGCGTTTTATTAATGGAGTTGATCACTGACGAAGATGGCTTTGCCGCTCCGCGTCTTAATGATGTCAGCATGCCCGAAGAGCAGGCTTTAGAAGACCATTTGGAAATTATGAATCATGTCGTCCGGATGTTGAATATCGGTATCATTCACGGTGACTTATCTGAATTTAATGTATTAGTTGATGAGTGGGGACCGGTGATCATTGATTTACCTCAAGCCATCGATGCAGCCGGAAATAACAATGCCAAACGCATGTTATTTCGCGATGTCAATAATATGACAGCTTATTATGCTCAATTTGCTCCCGAGCTGAAAAAAACCAAATATGCGCAGGAAATCTGGGCCTTATACGAAGCGGGCGAGTTGAAAAATGAAGTTGTGTTAACCGGGGAATTCACTGAAAGCGATGAAATTACCGATGTCGATAATATATTAGATGAAATCAACGCGGCACGTGAGGAGGAAGAAGATCGTAAAGCACGTATGATTGAGGTTGAATTATAAAAGTTCTGTTGTCGCTTAATCTCTGTTTTTAATTGTTTTGTTAATAAAAAAGGAGCCTTAGGCTCCTTTTTTATTATTGATTAATATGAACATTAATCGTCTTTATAATCACTGAGTGAGAGGTTTGCAGCAGCATAAGCGGCGTCTTCTCTTACTTTTGCCGGTAAATCTTCATTCGCGGCTATTTTGTCCAGAGTGTTAATAGCACAAGTAATGGCTTTCGGGACATAAGCGGCGTCGCCGCTGCCGATAAGATTAATTAATCTTTTGGTTTTTTCACAGTAGTTATACATATTGTAGCTGCCTATTCGATAAAATTATCCGCATTGTAACCAATTTCAGGAAGTGGGTCTTATTGTTTACAGTAAACAAAGCAGTTTGTTCTACTTTCCTGGCAATAACCCCGCAATTCATCCTGCAGTGTTTTATCAATTTCACTTAACCAGGTGATAACAGTTGAATAGTTGTTACTTTGCAGTGTGCTTTTAAGCAGGGTCAGTGAATCTTTTACCTTATTGGCATCAAGTGTCAGTACGCGACTTTTATGAATACCAGATTGCTGTAAAAAACTAAAATTAGGCTTGCCGGGAGGGGCGATAAATAAGATCCAGCGCTGATCCTGATCATTATTCATATGTGCGAGCAAGGCATGATAATTGTCTAAATTATAACTGACATTGAGATAGTTTTTGCTGCTTATTGGCGTTAATTTATTGTTTGCTGAGTTGGTTTTATTTTTAGCTTGCATGTAGTTAAATAGCATATAAACACCTGTATGTAAAAACACTGTATAAAACAACAGTAATGGTATTTATGTTATTTTTCAAGTTTTTTATCCTGCAATTGTACTTTTATTAACCTATTGCTGTGTTTTGTGTGTTTTTTGTGAGGAAGCCGGTATAAAAAAAGGCAACCGAAGTTACCTTTAATGGCCAATGAAAAATTTTCAGACGGCTTATTTAATAAATAATATTAACGCTATTCGAGACAGTCTTGGCATTATTAACGGCCTCTTCAACGGTTTCACCACGTGCAACGGCGACACCTAAACGTCGACGACCATTGATATCGGGTTTGGCAAATAATCGAATTTGTGCACCGGCAACGCTGCCCAGTGCTTTATCCAGGTTGGAAAATTGAATATCATCGGATAGACCATTGCCTAAAATAACACTGGATGCGCTGGGTCCATATTGACTGATACGACCAATAGGAAAACCCAAAATGGCACGAACGTGCAGTGCAAACTCTGAAGCATCCTGCGAAATTAAGGTAACTAATCCTGTATCATGCGGGCGAGGGGAGACTTCGCTAAAATAAACCTGATCGCCTTTGACAAAAAACTCCATGCCGAATAAACCGTATCCACCCAGTTCAGAGACTATTTTTTTGGCTATATCCTGTGCACCTTGCAGCGCCACCGCAGACATTGCTTGTGGCTGCCATGATTCGCGGTAATCACCTTCTTCCTGACGGTGGCCAATAGGGGCGCAGAAATGAATGCCGTCAACGGCACTCACAGTTAACAGAGTGATTTCATAATCAAAAGGCACAAAGCCCTCAATGATAATACGACCTTCACCGCTACGGCCTCCAACTTGCGAATAGGTCCATGCCAGGTCTAAATCGGCAGCACTTTTTACAACACTTTGGCCCTTACCTGAACTGCTCATGACGGGTTTTATCACACAAGGTTTGCCTATTTTTGCGACTGCAGATAAATATTCCTCTCTGCTGTCTGCGAATATATAGGGCGATGTTTTTACCCCTAAGGTTTCAGCCGCGAGGCGGCGAATACCTTCTCTGTCCATGGTGAGTTTTGCCGCGCGGGCTGTGGGTACCACATTAAAACCTTCTGCTTCCAAGGCAAGTAATGTGTCCGTGGCGATGGCTTCTACTTCCGGGATAATAAAATCAGGCTTTTCTGCGCGGATAATTTCTGCTAATTTTTCACCGTCGAGCATACTGACAACGTGGGATGAATGTGCGACCTGCATTGCCGGCGCATTTTCATAACTGTCTGCTGCAATGACTTCAATACCAAAACGTTGCAGTTCAATCGCAACTTCTTTACCCAGTTCTCCGGATCCTAAAAGAAGGGCTTTTGTCGCACTCTTCGCTGTTGCACTACCAAAAATTGAAACACTCATATCATTAGACTCATTGAAAAGTTTAGGGGATTGTGTGGCCAAAGATATTAACAGAATTTTTTGATTTTTTGAGCATTAAGGATAAAAACCCCTGACATTTTGTGGAAAAATATCAAAGGTTTTTAATTTTCAGGGTAGGAAGACAGTCAATTTACTGGCAGGTGAATGCTTAATCATTGACTGTCTCTGCTCTGCTTAAAGGCTTTGTTCACCACCAAAAGCCTCAAGTACAGCGGGAATAAGCTGTTTAATTTCGCCCGTCATCAGGGCGAAATCAGCATCGAAGCGCGCAGCAAAATCATCTTTATCTATATCTTCATTTTGTTCCTGCAATACATCGGCAAACTTAATGCGTTTCAGCGCAAATTCTTCGCCGATAATAAAGGAGATACTGTCTGCCCAGCACAGGGCTAATTTAGTCACAAACTTATCGGCGGATAAATGGTTTTTTATCTCATCGGATAATAAGTCCTGCTGTTTACAGCGGATAATACCGCCGCCTTCCAACGCCGAGCATAATTCGGCCTCATCCTCTAAGGCAAAGTTAGCCGGGATATTCCCCTCGGTTAACCAATCTGTCATGATCACATCGGCCTGATGTTTAAGCTGGATAGGGACGACGGGCAAACTGCCTAATGTTTTACGCAGCAGTGAAATGAGCTCCTCGGCCTTACGTGCGCTGGACGCATCAACGTATAACATCTCTGTTTCAGGATCGATCCAGGCAAAGGTTTGTGAAGTGCGACTGAATGCCCGCGGTAACAACTGCATCATAATATCTTCTTTTAAACTGTCTTTTTCTTTTTTCTTCAGGGCCCGGCCCTGTTCAAGCTCAAT
>DATBNI010000357.1:0-6282 GCA_036554425.1 Psychromonas sp. | reverse complement strand
TAATAAGTTCAGTTGCGACTGGGTGATCTTCCATTAAAGGTTTAGTCGCCATTTGTGCTGCCATTATCTGCAGATCATCCCAATGCGGTAACAGATGGCGCGGCACCCCCATTGAAATCATCGGGCCATGGCGGCCTAACGTTGATAGGCCTTCGCGCGCAAGCTGATGAATCAAGGCCACAGTCGGCTCTTCAATAGTGGCGACTGCGCGCGGAACAGACTCCGCGCTTGGGCTTAAACCCGGGCCCTCTTTACCGACCATATCAGCCGTAAATTGCCTGTGGGTTCCATCGCAAAAGGGCGCATTATTAGTATGTTTACAGGCACACAGATAAGCACTACCAGTGCTTTCGGCGGTGAAAACCTTGGGCTTCAATGAAGTGGCAAGATGCGAGCCATCGCAAAATGGCTGTTTTTTAGAACGGCCGCAAACGCAAAAGTGATAGGTTTCACCTTTATTAAGATCCACTTTTACAGGGCTATTATTGGCAATTATCGGCTTATTTTCCATTTCCCCTTCCCAATTGCTCGCTTTATAAATATTAAAAAAGATCAAAACTTGTGAGCTTTATTAATTTATATAGGGTAGTTTTACTTCGCAACTAATCTAAACAGTGTAGTCTTTGAATGCTGTTATTCACTACCATCAATCTAATTTATTTTTAGATTGTGATATTCCAATCTATTTAAGGAGACAGCATGGAGTTTACAAAGTTGGGCAGCAGTGGCCTGCCAATATCAAAAGTATGTTTAGGATCTATGACCTGGGGACTGCAAAATAATCAACAGGAGGCAAATCAGCAAATAGACTATGCGATCAGCCAGGGTGTTAACTTTATTGATACCGCAGAAATGTATGCCGTGCCCCCATCGAAAGATACCTATGGAAAAACAGAAAGCATCCTGGGTAATTGGCTGGCCGACAATAAAGCTCAGCGTAAAGATCTGATCATTGCCACTAAAATAGCCGGTGCCGGTGTGCCCTGGATACGTGATGGCGGCCCGATCACGGGTGAGGCGGTAGAGCAGGCCGTGGATAATTCCTTAAAACGTCTGCAGACAGATTATATCGACCTTTATCAGCTGCATTGGCCGAATCGAACTTCTCCGCATTTTAACAAACACTGGCCCAATCAATTCAAATTCAGTGAGGTTGATGCAGAGGAGCACACGGCACAAATGTTAGATATTTTACAAGGGCTTCAGCGCTGCGTAAAAGCCGGGAAAATCCGTCACTGCGGATTATCCGACGATACCACCTGGGGCATTAATACCTACCTTAAATTAAGCGAAAAACACGATCTGCCAAGAATGGTTTCAATACAAAATGAATTCAGTTTATTACACGCTAAAGACTGGCCTTATTTAATAGAAAACTGTGTCCATGAAGAAATAGCTTATTTACCCTGGTCACCTCTTGCGGGGGGTATGCTAAGCGGCAAATATCTAAATGGTGCCCGCCCGGAAGGCAGTCGCTGGACATTAGCGCAGCGTAATGGTTTATTCCGCGATACGCCGGCGGCGCAAAAAGCAATTGCTGCCTATGCTGAGATAGCTAAACAAAACGGCTTTACACCCGCTCAATTAGCCTTAGCCTGGTGCGCTCAAGTGGACGGCGTCAGCTCAACTATTATTGGCGCGACAAATATGAGCCAATTACAGGAAGATATTAAGGCATTTTCAATGCCCTTAAACCAGCAGACATTAATAGATATAGAGTCAGTATTTAAAACCTACCCTGTTCCTTTTTAAGTTAAGCGCCTGAAACTCAGCCCTAAAACAGAAAAACCACCGCTAATAAAGTTAGCTGTGGTTTTTCTGCGCAGTATTTACTGCACAAATTCAATTTTTCCATCAACAACATCTGCCCGTATCGCTTTACCCGTCTGCAGACGACCTGACAGGATATCCTGCGCTAATGAGTTCTCCAGCAATTGCTGAATAGCCCGTTTTAAAGGTCTTGCGCCATAGACGGGATCATAACCCGCTTCCACTAACAATTGGATAGCCTGGTCAGTAAAGGTTACGTGGTAATCTTTATCCGTAAGGCGTTTTTGTAAAGATTGCAATTGAATCTGCGCAATCGATTTAATGTGTTCCATACCTAATGGATGGAAAACCACGGTTTCATCGATTCGATTTAAAAATTCGGGTTTAAAATGCTGCGCTAATATATCTAACAGGTAAGACTTAATTTCCTCATAACTGACTTTATCAAACTGCTCCTGAATAATATCAGAGCCGATATTTGAGGTCATAATAATCACTGTATTACGGAAACTAACGGTACGCCCTTGTCCATCGGTTAAACGTCCGTCATCCAATACCTGCAATAAAATATTAAATACGTCCGGATGGGCTTTTTCTATTTCATCCAATAAAATCACCGAATAAGGTTTACGACGCACCGCTTCAGTTAAATATCCGCCCTCTTCATAGCCTACGTATCCGGGAGGTGCTCCCACTAGGCGCGACACTGAATGTTTTTCCATAAACTCAGACATGTCAATGCGCACCATATTGTCCTCACTGTCAAACAGGAAATTAGCCAGTGCTTTACAGGATTCAGTTTTACCCACCCCGGTCGGTCCTAAAAAGAGAAAAGAGCCAGTGGGACGATTGGGATCGCTTAAGCCCGCCCGGCTACGGCGAATCGCATTGGCAATGGCATCAATGGCTTCGTTTTGACCTATTACTCTGGTATGCAGATGGGTTTCCATTTTAAGCAGTTTATCACGCTCCCCTTCAAGCATTTTAGCCACCGGAATTCCCGTCCAATGGGCAAGAATTTCAGCAATTTCATTTTCGGTCACCGCATGTTTTAACAAGGTCATCTCCTGCATTTCAGCTTGTGCTGCCAGCGCCAACTCTTTTTCCAAGGCAGGTATGATACCGTACTGCAATTCCGACATACGGGTTAAATCGACAGCCCGGCTGGCAACTTCAAGATCTAAACGTGCCTGTTCGATGGATTGTTTAATATTCTGTGTGCCTGACAGAGCGGCTTTTTCAGCGCGCCAGACTTTATCTAAGGCCAAATAGGCTTGTTCTTTTTCCGCCAGCAAGCTTTCTAAATCAGTCAAACGTTTAACAGTGGCTTCATCTGTGTCATTTTGCAGCGCCTTTTGCTCTAACTTCAACTGGATAATTTTTCGCTCTAATTTATCTAACTCTTCCGGCTTAGAGTCCATCTGCAAACGAATGCTCGATGCGGCTTCATCTATCAAGTCAATCGCTTTATCGGGCAGTTGGCGATCCGCAATGTAGCGGTGGGAAAGTGACGCTGCCGCCACGATCGCAGGATCGGTGATTTCGACTTTATGATGGAGTTCATAGCGCTCTTTTAAACCACGCAAAATGGCAATAGTATCTTCAACCGTGGGTTCATCGACAAGAACTTTTTGGAAACGACGTTCAAGGGCTGCGTCTTTTTCAATATATCTGCGGTATTCATCCAGGGTAGTTGCTCCAACACAGTGTAACTCTCCCCGGGCCAGCGCCGGTTTTAACATATTACCCGCGTCCATCGCACCATCGGCCTTACCCGCGCCCACCATGGTATGCAGCTCATCAATAAAGAGGATGATTTTGCCCTCTTCTTTGGATAATTCACTCAATACCGCTTTTAATCTTTCTTCAAATTCACCACGGTATTTTGCTCCGGCAATCAACGCGCCCATATCCAGTGACAGTACCCGTTTATTTTTTAAACCTTCCGGTACTTCACCATTAATAATACGCTGAGCCAGACCTTCAACAATGGCGGTTTTACCCACACCCGGCTCGCCGATAATCACCGGATTATTTTTAGTCCGGCGCTGCAGCACCTGAATCATACGCCGTACTTCATCATCGCGGCCGATGACAGGATCCAGCCTGCCCTGCTCAGCCTGCTCGGTTAAATCAATAGTATATTTACTTAAGGCTTTCTCTACCCCCTCGCCATCCTGATCCGTGACATTTTGGCCATTACGAATTTTTTCAATCGATTTTTCAACTTTTTGTTTGTTCAAACCTAATTTTTTTAAAATGTCACCTAAACGCCCTTTGTCTTCACAAGCTGCAACTAAAAAAAGCTCTGAAGAGATAAATTTATCCTGGGATTTTTGGACATATTTATCGCACAGATTAAACAGCGTATTAAGTTGAGCGGATATCTGCAGGTCACCGCCAATGCCGGCGACTTTTGGCAGGCGATCCAATTCAGTGGAAAGTTGCGAGCGTAATGCACTGAGATCGACCTCCAGATCGGCGAATATTGGCCGCAGTGAACCACCATCCTGATTGAGCAGAGCAAGCATAATATGAATGGGTTCAATATATTGATTATCACGGCCGAGTGCTAAGGATTGCGCATCGGCAATGGCTAATTGAAATTTACTGGTTAATTTATCCATACGCATAGGGGAAATCCTCTTAAATAAGATAGATACATAAAGAATGGCGGTTAATTAGACAATTTCAAGGAGGGAAGATAAAACAGCGGCAGTTTTTGATAAAAAATCATTATTGGTCAATTTTTTCAATAGGGAATAATGTCTGCGTCAGCAATCCAGATTAAGCTTGCCATTCGCCCCGTGATATTATCACGACGGTAGGAATAAAAAAGATCCGCCTGATTAAAGGTGCAGTATTCACTGGCGGTGATTTCAAAGACATTAAAAGGGGCTAAACGTAAACGTGCCAACTGCTGTAAATCAGCCAACCAACGATCCCCAGAAGCACTAAATGCGCCTTCAGCTTGTCCATTTTCAGCAATAAATGCAGCCCGTACTTCATCACCGACTTCAAAAGCAGTTTTGCCTATACAAGGCCCCAACCAGACCAGTAAATCATTTGTATTAACCCCTGACTGATCACAAATAGTCTTAATTGATTTTTCAATAATGCCATCACATAAACCCCGCCAACCTGCATGGATAGCACCAACAAAAGTGCCAAGCTTGTCGGTAATAAGCACGGGTAAACAATCAGCCGTCATCACAATACAGGGGGTGTTTTTATAACTAGTCCATGCCGCATCGCCAGTAAGATCAGTTGCAGTGTTTTCTTCAAGCTTGAGTAAAGTGGTACTGTGGGTCTGATTTAACCAGCAAAGCTGGTCGGGTAAAGACAAAGCCTTAGCCAAGGTGCTGCGATTTTTGCCGACAATAAGAGGATAGTCGCCAACATGTAAAGCTAAATTCAACCCAGAATAAGGACCCGAACTATTCCCTCCCAGACGGGTGCTGGAAAAGGCTTGGATATGTGCAGGAGCAGACCAGTTTGGTTTTAGCAACTGCACATCAGAGTGCTTATTAACCACCATATTGTGAATCATATATTAGTGTGAGACCTCTGTTACTAGCGGCAACGTTGTGAATAATAGCTTGCCGCAAGACCTCTGCTATTAACCACCATGCAGAATCATATCTTGGCGTAAGGCTTCTGCTAATTCAGCCATATCGGCCGGCAGTGGCGCATGCCATTCCATCATTTCACCTGTTATGGGGTGCGCTAAACGTAACATAGTTGCATGCAGTGCCTGGCGTCTAAAACCACGTAAGGTTTCTAATAGCGCTTCTGAAGCACCTTTAGGCGGGCGAGGACGACC
Source organism: Psychromonas sp. (assembly GCA_036554425.1). GTDB lineage: Bacteria > Pseudomonadota > Gammaproteobacteria > Enterobacterales > Psychromonadaceae > Psychromonas. Next base: position 689 of record DATBNI010000357.1, on the reverse strand, counting down.
TCCATAAACAGGGTCACCCGCCAGTACATGACCAATATGCATCATATGAACACGAATTTGGTGTGTACGACCGGTTTCAAGGCGTAATCTCAGCCGCGTATGGGCACGATATTTCTCAGAGACGCGATAATGGGTCAGGGCATGTTTCCCGCCCGTTGAATTAACCGCCATTTTAACGCGATGTACTTTATCCCGCCCAATGGGGGCATCTACAAGTCCGCCGGCAGTAAAGCCTCCCATGGCAATAGCTTCGTATTCACGGGTGATTTCCCGCGCCTGCAAACTGGTCACTAAATGCGTTTGTGCCGGTACTGTTTTAGCAACCACCATCAGTCCCGTGGTGTCTTTATCTAAACGATGCACAATACCCGCTCGGGGTACTTCAATAATTTGCGGATAATGATGCAGCAGTGCATTTAAGACAGTACCATCGGGATTACCTGCACCGGGATGCACGACTAAACCAGCCGGTTTGTTAATCACTAAAATATCATCATCTTCATAGACAATTTCTAATTCAATTTTTTGCGCTTTATAAACCACTTCATCTTCGAGTACGGCTTGAACTGTTACCGTTTGCCCGGTATAAACTTTTTCGCGAGGACGATTAACGACTTCGCCATCAATTTTGATCATATCAGCCAAAATCCATTCTTTAATCCGCGTACGCGAATAGTCAGGGAATAGTG
>DATBNI010000339.1:0-4812 GCA_036554425.1 Psychromonas sp. | reverse complement strand
ATTCTTTCAAAGTCTTTGCCTCCCCTCTCCGAAGTCTTTTATGTCACTAATCATGACGCAACATTGATTGGAGAAGTTTCTATTGCCAAGCTTATCGCAATGGAAGATGAGACCCCAATATCTACCGTTGTGGATAAAGATTATGAGGTTTTACTCTGCACTGATAATATTTATTCTGCTGCTGAAAAGGTCATCATATCTGGTAAAGCCGCCCTGCCAGTTGTTGATACGACGGGATGTTTAACCGGCAGATTGGATTTACAGCAAGCCTATACCATCAGAGAGCAGCAAAAAGATATTCAGTTGTTTAAATCCTCAGGCATGCTCGAAGAAGAAGATCTGTTTTCCAATATATGGATCAGTAGTAAAAATCGCGCGGTTTGGTTAGGTATTAATCTTGTTACCGCTTTTTTGGCTTCCTGGTTTATCGGCTTGTTTGAGGGAACACTGCAACAAGTCGTCGCGCTTGCTGTGCTTATGCCTATTGTCGCATCAATGGGGGGAATATCGGGAAGCCAAACATTAACCCTGATTATTCGCGGACTTGCATTGGGGCAAATAACGGAAGCTAATCAGAAAGCCATTGTAATAAAAGAATTTAAAGTAGGCTGCATAAATGGATTACTGTGGGCGGCGGTCATTGCGAGCATCACCTATCTGTGGTTTGAAAATCCATTATTATCCTTAGCTATCTATATCGCCATTCTGGGCAATATCATTATTGCTTCTCTTTCCGGTGTCTGGGTACCCTGGTTGTTAACTAAGCTGAAAATTGATCCCGCACTGTCGGGCGCGGTTATATTAACCACGGTAACAGATATTTTTGGCTTTATTGCCTTTTTAGGCTTAGGTGCTTTATTTCTGACTTAAGTCAGCCTGCTTTTATTTCTGTTGCTGTTACTATCTAAAACGGCAGAAATGAAAGTCTTTATGCGCCTCAATAAGTCACTTCCGGAAAGTATTGAATTGCCTGATTGATAACATCCGCTTTATGACTTTTAGCCAAATAAATGGCAAATATTTCCCGTGAATACACAGGTGCATCTTCAATAAGGTAGAGTTTCTCACTGCGAATATGATCGGTAACCATCTGCCGAGGCAAATAAGCACAGCCTCCCGCTTCTAATATATACTCTAATGCGACCCGCGGTTGACTCATAAAATGTTTTGCAGGGGGCGCATTTTTAAACTCTCTCATATGCTGAGTATTGACCGACTCACCATAATCAACCATCACATAATCATTTAAATTCTGTGTTTTTATATTAATATTGGATTCGGTTGAAACAAGATGAAGTGGCACTGTCGCGACCTTTTCCGTTACCAGTTCTTCAACAAAGGGAGGTTCAAACAAAAAGGCGATATCGGTAACACTGTTTAAAACACTTTTGCGCAGTTCAAGGGGCGAACTGGCATTGGTTAACAAACTAATCTCCCCCATGTTGCGGTGTATTTTTTGTAACCAAGTCTGCAGAATAACATCCCAAATAGACATCATTGAACCTATGGTCAACTGTGTGGTTTTCTGGTCTGAAACACCCACATCTTGTTTCGCCTTTTGCCACATAAAAATAATTTCGTGCGCATGTTTAATTAAACGATGTCCGGCCGGTGTTAATTTAAGATGCTTTTGGCGGCGATCAAATAACAATACGCCTAAGTCATCTTCAAGTAGTTTAATTCTTGCACTCACTGCGGATTGAGTGATAAATAAAGATTCAGACGCCAGCCGAAAATGCAGCGTTCGACTGACTTCTAAAAATGTTTTAAGCAATTCAATTTTCATTTACTGGCACTCTCACTAATCAATTTTTTTTATCAAACAATCAAAATTATGATTTATTGTACCTCTATTGTTGCAGGCATAGTAAAAATAATTAGTCGGTGAAAAAAGAGGCAGGAAAGGGAATGATAATGGCGATTAAAATCTGCACAAAATGTTACAGGGATGTAAATATAAGCAGGATAAATCACAGTGAAAAATAATAGTCATTATCCTGCACCTATTGGCAATCTTTCTGGCATTTTTTTGTGTTTACTTATTGCCTTTTTATTAACGCCGGTTAGAAAACAGCAGTAACTATTTATCACATAATAAATCATCAAGTTAGCTCTTTATTCATGCCATTTACAGTGAGCTTAATCAGATTAAAACCTATTACCAAGTTGATCTCAATAAAAACTATTATTGTTATATTTCGACTTCGCCTGTATCCTACGCCCCCTCTGACATGGGGTAGTAAATACGGCATTTTCTTGCTATCCGGCATTTTCTGAAAATAGACAATATAACCTTTACAAACATCCATCAAAATATCAATCTGAGCAACGGTTTTTAAATAAAAAATAGGAAATACAATACATGAGCAACAAGCTAATTCTTGTACTTAACTGCGGCAGTTCTTCACTGAAGTTTGCCATCATCGACATGTCCACAGGTGAAGAAAAACTATCAGGTCTTGCTGAATGCCTGCACCTGGATGATGCGCGCATGAAATGGAAATTAGAAGGCGCGAAAGGCAGTGCAGATTTAGGTATTGGCGCAGCTCATGAAGAAGCGCTCAACTATATTGTCAATGAGATTCTGTCCAAACAACCTGAATTGAAAGAAAACCTATTTGCAATTGGTCATCGTATCGTACACGGTGGTGAAAAATTCACTCAATCTGTAGTGATCACAGACCAAGTAATACAAGGCATTGAAGATTGCGTGTCACTTGCGCCTTTACACAATCCCGCTCACCTTGTTGGGATCCGCGCTGCGCAGCATGCTTTTGCCGGACTGCCAAATGTAGCCGTATTTGATACGGCTTTTCACCAGACTATGCCTGAAGAAGCGTTCTTATATGCACTGCCTTACAAACTTTACCGCGAAAATGGTGTCCGTCGTTACGGCATGCACGGTACCAGCCACCTTTACATCAGCCTGGAAGCTGCCGGCATATTAAACAAACCCGTTGAAGAGTTAAATATTATTAACTGTCACCTTGGTAACGGCGGCTCTGTTTGTGCGATCAAAAACGGTCATTCAGTTGATACTTCTATGGGGATGACACCTTTAGAGGGTTTGGTCATGGGCACGCGTTGTGGTGATATTGACCCGGCTGTTATCTTCCACCTGTATGATGAATTAGGTTATAGCATGGCAGAAATAAATACCATGCTGACTAAAGAGTCTGGCTTATTAGGCTTAACTGAAAAAACATCTGATTGTCGTTTTGTTGAAGACAACTACGAGGCAGATACAGCAGCGAAACGTGCCATGGATCTATACTGCTACCGTCTGGCCAAATATATTGCCAGTTACACAGCTGCATTAGATGGACGATTAGACGCAGTAGTGTTCACCGGCGGTATTGGCGAGAATTCAGCACCTATACGTGAACTCACACTGGCGCGTTTAAGTTTGTTAGGCTTTAAAGTAAACCAGCAGGCTAACCTGGCAAACCGTTTTGGTAAATCATCTAATCAAGGCATCATTACCGAACCGGACAGTACTGTCGCCATGGTTATTCAAACCAACGAAGAGTGGGTTATTGCCCGTGATACATTAGACTTAGTAAGCGCTTAATTTCAGCTCTTATTGAGGATAAAGCTTGTAATATCCTTAGGGTATTACAAGCTTTTAATTTAATCTGGCACTGCCCGATAGACGTTGGATTATTATAAATTTGATGTTCAAGATTAATACATCTAAAACGATTTCTGAATTAGCGATCTTGGTTTAGCGAGGAGGGAAACCCCCTGTGTATTAACTGTGCTAATAAGATGCTGAACATAATTCCTGTCCAATTTGCAGAAATATCAAACCAATCACTATGTCGTCCAGCCAGGGGCTGCAGTAACTCAATTCCACCGCTCAAACAAAGAAACAATAAACCCATGAATAGCCAATGTTTAGGTTTTTTCAACGCGACCGGAAACATTAATATTGCATAGGCAATGAAATGATGAATTTTATCTCCACCCGGTACGGAAGGTAACTCACCCATAGGGTTGAGCGACAGCAGTGTAATAACACTGAGCGTGAAAACGGTGCAGGCAAGCCAATAATTACGCATCATGGTTAATAAGATAATCATCCGATCTTCCCGTTCAAAAATTTAAAACTATTCATCAATCTTGTAAAACCAATAGATTCACTAACGGTCCTCCTTTAAGTCATCTAATTAAAAGTAATTTCCTCTAAATCATAATATTAGTTGCTAACTGGCCAGTTGGATAGATAAAGGCGCTTTATTACCCTTTGTATTTTACATCAGCAAAATTATTCGTCTAGGATCTTTTAAATCAGCAGTTAATAACATTATCTATCGAAAGGCCGCAGCTTGGGTTAAAGTGATCTTACTTAAGGCTCACACTTTCCTTTTTTATGATAACTTAGATGCAAGATCTGCTGCTTTTTTAGACTGGTTACCTTTTTATATTTTAAAATTAACCTGCTGGCATAAAATGTACTTTTTTGTTTATTTTATTACTTTTTCCTTAAAAAATATTTATGCATCTCCTCAGCAAAAAGCAGGGTAAAAGCAACCAACAATAACCCCACCCACTGCTCAACTGTAATTGGCTGGATTTGCAGTACATTATTCAGTACAGGTGTATACATCGCCCCGATATGAATAAGTTGCGCAATGGGAACGGCTAATATTAAAAATGGATTGGAAAATAATGGCAGACTAAAAAGTGACTTTTTTTCTGACCTGCTGGAAAGAACATGAATATTGCCAAATAAGATCATTAACATTAATGTCATATTGCGTGCATTTTGCAGATCGCTTTCCATTTTCATTAAATAGAAAAAAGTAGTAA
>DATBNI010000333.1:0-1897 GCA_036554425.1 Psychromonas sp. | reverse complement strand
TTAATAAGTATTTCGATACCCAGAGGGATTTTGTAGAAACGCAGCGCAAATACGACAAGCAAGGCAATGTCATAAGCCGAGTTGAGAAGCTACAACAAGAAAATTTATTAGATGTACCAGATGGTTTAGAGTTATCGCGATTAAGCACAAACGTAACTACTGGTCAGCAATGGCAGATATACACAAAGGAAAGCCAAAATAAAGCCTTTTTTAAGCTAAATAAACACTTAATCAAGCAAACACTAAAGGAATGTAATTTAAAGCCTTTAAACGTGCCTAAAATCACTACTACAAGCAATAAAGTGTTAAAGGTAACTTACACAGATGTTCACGTTGGTTTGAACATAAGCGAGAACTTATACGGATTGCGTCAATGGAACGAGTTCCAATTAATGGATGCACTACAAAAAATAGTTTACTATGTAGGTGAGCAGTTTAACGGACAATCTAAAATAATAGTAGCGGACTATGGCGACTTTATGGATGGCTGGGATGCCAAGACGACGAGAGGCGGTCATATATTAGACCAAAATATGAGTAACGAGGAAGCGTTTAAGGTAGGCGCACAGTTTAAAATAGAGTTAGCCAAGCGATTATCAAAGTTTGGAGTGCCTTTGGAGTTTTATAACGTGACTAATGATAACCATAGTGGCTCATTTAGTAAGATAGTGAATATTGACGTTAAAGAGGTTTTAAGCTACTTACTGCCAAGCGTAAAATACGAGATATTTAACGACTTTATCAGTCATTACTTTATCGGAAATTGGTGTTTTATTTGCAGTCACGGAAAGGATGAAAAACATTTGAAGTACGGATTTAATACCAAACCCGATGATAAGGCAAAAACACACATAAATAGATACATAGATAAGCACGACTTACATAAGTATAGAATAGTGTGTGAATTTGGCGATAAACACCAGTTAATTCGTGATACCAGCCACGCTAAATTTGAATACAATGTGTATTGGGCGTTGAGTCCAGCGAGTGATTGGGTGCAGACGAACTTTGCAGATGGGCGCAGAGGTTTCTGCATTGAGGAAATAGCTGACAATTTTAAAACATTTACAAGTATTCAACTATGAAGTCGGTAAGTGATTATGAGGAGAAAGGCAGATTACTTGCAAAAGATTTATTAAAACAGTCTACGCAATATAAATGGATTAAAGACACCTATAACCAATACTCTATTTACGACCAAGTTTGGCAAAATTTAAGCGGTGTTTATATTTTGGTTGAGATAAAAGTAAGGTCTTGTAAGATGGAAACCTATAACTCCGCATTATTAGAAGCGGTAAAATACGATGCGTTAAAAGATGCATCCGCCAGATATGGGTGTTTGATTTATTACGTTAACTTTTATAACGATGGAGTTAAAATTTACGACATTAGCGACTTGAGCGATTATAAAAAAACGCAAGTAAAAGCACCGAAAAAAACGTTTGTAAATAAAGAGGACAAAACAAGCAAAGAAATATACGAGTTGATGAATGATAAACTAATCCATAAAATTACCCTATGAAAAAAGCAATACTAATCATCCTATTATTTGGAGTAAGCCAAGCGCAAGTCAATAAGAAGAAGTTAAGAAACAATCTACACGACTGCGAGAACTCATTATCAGCGTGTTTAAGCGCACAAAATATAACAAGTGACACTATTTATATCTATACTGCAAAAGAAGCAGTAAAGGTCGCTAAACAAGTGGAAAAGACAAAGCGTAAAGTAAAGGTGCAGGAAACCAAACAGAACAAGAGTAATAATAAGACCGATGTGAAAACGGATTGGTTTTTAAATTTGATGCAGGGAATGACACGAATGACTGCTATTTTAACTGCTGGAGGTTTCGTGGGTGGTGGAGTAGTTATCACAAAGTTGCTACAAGCAGCCAAAGCTA
>DATBNI010000293.1:0-12432 GCA_036554425.1 Psychromonas sp. | reverse complement strand
TTACTATTATCGTAGTTGTAACCTCCTGAGTAATGTTTACAAAGCATTGGGTAATTTGAATGCCATTTTTGTTGCTTTAATTCGTGCTCTAAGAAAAGGGGCGTACCATTATAATTCAATTGGTTAGCTTAGATTAGCTTTTCAATCGGCAGTTGTAGATGGCTCAACTGTATGGGGATCATGGCACGGGAGCACGTTAGATTGTGAGTGTATTGAAAAGAGCCGGGATGATAACTTAATCAAAATCTATTTGGCCGTTGATATGAAGTGTTCAGCTTGTGTCTTTTTAAAATTCAGAAGGGCAGAGATCCATTAGCAGAATCGGAGGGTATCGTCATTTCATATAGACGACTGATAATGCAGAGTAAGGTCAACGGTGCAGGTACAACCAAACTGCCTTAAGATGCAAGCAGCGGAGTTATAATGCTAGTTGGTGTTTTTTCGAAAATTTCACCTGTGAGTTATTGCTTAATGCTTCGGCTGACCTTCATTCAATGTTATTATTTGTTTTATTTTCCAGATATCAGATAATTGATTGGGTTTTCAATGAAACATCAACAAGCGCTTTATTTACAGGAGATGGGCATAACCCGTTGGCAAGTCCGTAAACCTGATTTATTCCCTCTTTCAGTAAATTTATCTGCGCTTGATTTAAGTCATTATAAATTGCTGCTGTTGGCATCGACAGCCGACTTTGCACAGCCTCTTATGCTCAGCATACTTAATGCCTTCAACTTGAAACTAAGCGAAGTATATTGCTGCTCAATGGAGCAATTTGAAAACCAGCAGGGACAGTTACCCGAGTTTATCTGGTCAACTCTGGGGGAAATTAATCAACCCTATGGGCATAAGTTATTAACCTCAGTACCCATTGCCCAGCTTGCTAATGATGCAAAGGCAAAAAAAAACTTATGGCAACAGTTTTGCGCTTTTAATCAGTGAAGGTCGGTAACGAATATGAAAACGAAATCAATACGGAAGCAATTATGTTTGCTCCTTTAATCGATAAAGAAAAGTTACAAATCCTGCCGATGGGGCTGGCTGATATAGAAAGTGTCTTTAACATTGAGTCCCGTTGCCATAGCCATCCCTGGTCAAAAAAATTGTTTTTGAGCAACTTTGGCAGACGTTATTTTAGTCATCTGTTGCTCGCTGATGAGCAGGTGATTGGTTATTTTATTGCCAGCTCAGTTGCCGGAGAGGTTAGTTTAATGAATATTGCTATTGCACCCGAAGTTCAGGGGCAGGGCTTGGGGGGGATTTTATTACAGTTTATAAAAGACTATTCACAAAAAAAACATGAAGAGCAGATCTGGTTGGAGGTACGCGCTTCTAATCTTTATGCATTAAAACTTTACCATAAACTGGGTTTTGTTGAGGTGGATAGACGTAAAGATTATTACCCTTGTAAAAAGGGCCGTGAAGATGCTGTTATTATGTGTTGCTACCTATCACTTTAAAGAACGAGAAATAAATTATGATTTCAAAAAATCAGTTAAAATTGATTCATGCACTTGAGCAAAAAAAACAGCGTAAAAAATATGGTCTGTTTTTAGTGCAGGGTGAAAAAAATGTGGGTGAATTATTTAACTCTGATTTTACGGTAAAACAACTTTTTGCAACCAGCAGTTATATCAATAAAAACAACAGGACACTCGCAGAGTCGGGACTTGTCGGTATTACCATTGAAGCAACGGAAGAAGAGTTAAAAAAAGCAGGAACTTTATTATCAAATAACAGCGTGCTTGCTGTGGCCGAATGTAAAATAATGCCTGTTCCACAAATCCAAAAAAATGAGCTGATCCTGGTATTAGATCAGGTAGGTGATCCCGGCAACTTGGGCACTATTATTCGCGTTGCCGACTGGTACGGCATTAAACATATGATTTGCAGTCCGGACTGTGCAGATTTTTATAATCCCAAAGTGATTGCGGCCAGTATGGGCTCATTTGCACGCGTACAGGTGAGCCATACAGATTTATCCGAATACCTAGGTAAACAATCAATGGCGATATATGGGGCTTTTTTGGAAGGAGAAAATATCCATAAAGCAAAGTTAGACAAAAGTGCCTTTATTGTCATGGGCAGTGAATCGCACGGTATTTCGCCAGAGATTGCTAAATTTATCAGCAATAAAATTACTATCCCCAGTTTCGGAGGCGCAGAGTCATTAAACGTGGCTATGGCTGCGGGTATTATTTTAGATAATTTTAAACGTTAAGTTTAGTTTGAGGATTTTTAATCGGTTAAGTGCTTTGTGCAGATTATTTATTTTTAACTTTCAATTCTCCCTGGCACTTTTTACATCGATATTTAATACCTTTTAAAATCTTATTGTGGCGCCTTATGGTGAGCTGGTGGGTAGTGCAGTCACATTGATAAGCAAACTGTTTACCCATAACCCCACTAATATCTAATGAATGCGTGGTATCTGCGGGGCAGTTGAATATTTTTTGCATGACAAATTGCCACTCTTTGCCATGCGGGCGTACTTTTCCATAATGTTGATAGGCTATCAGGTGGGCAACCTCGTGAGGCACTACTTGAGCAAAAAAGTCAGCTGAATTTTGTTTAAACAAGGTGGGATGATATTTAATCAGATTGCGCTGCAAATGTGCGCTGCCGGCACTTCTTCCCCGTTGGTTAAAGAGGTAAGCAGGGCGTTCGAAAGCACGATCAAAAAAGCACTCGGCCAAAATGAAACATGCTTCACTTCGGCTAATGAGTGCTTTTTTATCTGCATCATTTAGCATGGTTAATTTAACCAAGCGTTAAAATGCGCCTGCTTTTAACTCTTCAACTTTATCTAACGCTTCCCAAGGGAACTCTTCACGACCAAAGTGACCGTAAGCAGCTGTTGATTGGTAAATAGGTTGAATGAGATCAAGCATTTCAATTAAACCGTAAGGGCGAAGATCAAAGTGCTCACGTACCAGCTGAATTATCAGATCTTTGCGCACTTTTTCAGTGCCGAATGTTTCAACGCTGATCGAGGTAGGCTCAGCCACGCCAATAGCATAAGAAACTTGGATTTCACAACGATCTGCAAGACCTGCGGCAACAATATTTTTGGCAACATAACGAGCGGCATAGGCTGCGCTGCGATCAACTTTTGACGGATCTTTACCAGAGAAAGCACCACCGCCGTGACGCGCTGTGCCGCCGTAGGTATCAACAATAATTTTACGCCCCGTTAAACCGCAATCTCCTACTGGTCCGCCGATAACAAAACGACCCGTTGGATTAATGAAGTATTTAGTACGCGCTGTAAGCCACTCGGCGGGTAATACAGGTTTAATAATCTCTTCCATTACCGCTTCAATTAAATCTTCCTGCTTAATATCTTCTGAATGCTGCGTTGAAAGTACGACTGCATCGATACCGACAATTTTTCCGTGATTATAAGCAAAGGTTACCTGGCTTTTTGCATCAGGGCGCAACCAGGGTAAGATTTTCTTTTTACGAACATCTGCTTGGCGTTTTACCAGGCGGTGTGCGTAAGTAATAGGAGCTGGCATATACACTTCAGTTTCATTTGTCGCATAACCAAACATCAATCCCTGATCACCAGCCCCCTGCTCGCGCGGATCGCTACGGTCAACACCCTGGTTAATGTCTGGTGATTGTTTGCCTATCACATTTAAAATGGCGCATGAGTCAGCGTCAAAGCCCATTTCCGAACTGGTATAACCTATGTTGCGCACGGTATTACGGGTAATATCTTCGATATCAACCCAGGCATCGGTAGTGATTTCACCACCGACCATGACCATGCCGGTCTTTACGTAAGTCTCACAAGCAACGCGTGCTTTTTTATCTTGTTTTAAAATTGCATCAAGTACCGCATCAGAAATTTGATCGGCGATTTTATCTGGATGACCTTCAGAAACTGATTCTGAAGTAAATAAGTCACGTGACATGTGCGCTCCTAACTAGTTACAGGTTTTGGATGTTTTTACATCTAGACGTCTATCTTACATTTATTTGTAATGGAAAACACCTTAATTATTTCAGCAATCCGGATAAACAAACCAGGACCTGTTTATCTTTCGGGATTGTTTTTTATAAATAGAATGAAAAATTTGATATACTTTTCCATTTTATTTTCATTGATTCCTTTTCCCTGTCTGAGTTGTATTAAGTTATGTCATTTTTGTTACCTTTAAAGGCGTTTTTTAAAGCGCCTATTACTTTCGTGAATAATCTTCCTCGGAAACATGTTTTTGCTTTGATTCTGTTATCTGTATTTGTGCTGCTTGTTTCTATTATTCCGATGCAGCCGCAAAACCCAAAAAAAATTTACCACTCATTGGAACTACCTGAGAGTATTGTTGCCGAACATCCGGCCGCCGACACTCTTGCTGTAAGCTCTTGCTGTAAGAAAAAATAATTAAAATAAATGCATTTGTCTTTTAAAATAAGAGCTGTTTTTTATAAAAAAAATAAAAAACTTGATATACTTTTCCATTTTATTTTCATTGATTCCTTTTCCCTGTTGAGTTGTATTAAATTATGCTATTTTTATTACGTTTAAAGGCGTTTTTTAAAGCGTCCGTTGCAGTTGTGAATAATCTTCCTCGAAAACATTTTTTCGCTTTGATTCTATTATTTGTATTTCTACTGGTTGTTTCCTTTGTGCCCATGCAGCCGAAAACCAAAAAAACGATTTACCGCTCATTAGAACTCCCTAAGCGGGATGTTGTTAAAGATGAGCATGCGGCCGCCGAACCTCTTGCTGCAATAAAAGATGAATATGCAAAAGTTTTCCCTGACTTTTCGGGCAATCGCGAAGTAGAATTTGAGGTTAAAGGAGGTGACTCCCTAAGCAATATTTTTGAAAAAGAGAGCTTGCCGGCAGCTGCATTACAGCTTTTGTTAGAAACGGATAAAGAATATCTACGCTTAGGCAACCTAATCCCGGGGCAAAGAATTAAACTACTGATTGATTCTGACAACAACCTGCTCTCTTTAAAAGTTTTTTTGGATATTGCCAATACCTTAACCTTTACCCTAAAAGAGGATCAATATGATGCATTTTTAGAAACCAAAAAGGGGAAATGGCGTAAAAGTTTATACCAGGGGCGTATTATCGGGAGCTTTTATAAGACAGCCAAAGCCGCAGGTCTGACGGCAGGGCAGATTCAACAAGTATCAGCGGCGCTGCAGGATAAAATTAATTTCAATCGCCAGCTCCACGCTGGAGATACTTTCCGGGTATTAGTGTCGAAACAATATATTGATGGGCAATATAGTTCGGAAAGTGATGTGTTGGCTATTTTGATTAAAAATCGTAATAAAACTTATACTGCTTTCCTGCATGAGGACGGGCGTTATTATGATAAAAACAGGCAAGGCCTAAGCAAAGCTTATCGGCGTTTCCCGGTGAATGGAAAGTTCCGGATCAGTTCTAACTTTAATAGAAAACGTTTGCATCCAATCACAAAAAGAGTAAGACCCCATAACGGGACGGATTTTGCGGTATCAACGGGTACAAAAGTTTATGCGATTGGTGAGGGGGTTGTTTTGCGGGCGGGTTATCACCCCGCGGCCGGCAACTACATTGTTATTCAGCATAGCCGGAAATACACCACCCGTTATTTGCATTTAAGTAAAATTTTGGTCCGTAAGGGGCAGAGAGTAGAAAGGGGCTCTGTGATAGGTAAAAGTGGTAACACCGGACGTTCAACCGGTGCGCATCTGCATTATGAATTTCATGTAAATAATCGTCCGGTAGACGCAATGAAAGTGGCGTTGCCTCTTTCAACTGCGGTATCTAAAAAGGAGGAGAGTATTTTTGATAAAAGACGCGATCTTTACCTGCAGGAAATGGGCATTAAGGATATCTGATGGCAGCTCCTGCAGATCTATTTAGGCGCGGTAAAAATGGATGAAAGTACTGCATTGATTTATCTCGCGGCCCTTCATTTTAAGCTGTATAAATGAACAGAAAATAAATGGGTTTGGCATAAGAAAGACGTTTATAGACAATCAATTAGTTAAATATGAACGTTATATCAGGGTAAGCAATAATAGCGCTATAGGAGTTAATAGCGCTATTATTATGCTCGTGACTTTGGCTCTGCTTATTTTTAGCAATCTGAGTAAAAATACACAGGCAGGTTATTTTTTTATGCCAATGTATGGTGCAGGTGGACAACTTCAAGCAGCTGGTCTTCACGTTCAAAGCGTGCTTCCATTGCTTGCCCTAAGTCAGAAAGATCCCTGTCAAAATCAAGTAGGGTTTGCTCATTTGCTGATTCAGCATACTTATCGTTAAAATTTAAAGCCGTATCTGTTGTTGTCGTGATACGTGAATATAACTCCTGGGCAATTTTTAAATTGTTTTCCCCGTCTAATTTGCATCGTGCAATTATCTGTTCGTAGACTTCGAAGTGTCCTGTTGAAGCATAATCAAGCAGAAGCTGGCAAAATTCAGTGATTTTTTCTTGTGCTGGCAAGCTGAGATTTGTCCCTTGATAAGGAGGTAATCCTGCCAGTTTGCAATATGCAACCACCAAAGTCTGACGCTCTTCTAGCCAATTATCAATGACTGAAAGTCTGCCGCCCCATTCTTCTTTTGCTTGTTCTAATTTGGTTAGCATATCCTGTACCTCATCATGAGTAGACTGAAACTGTTAAGTAAAAATAGATAAAATTGCACTTAGCGTCAAGATGAATTTGAATTTGTGGATAATCTTACTGTATAACTGTGACGTAATCACTGTCCCTAGAATTATAGTTCCGATAAATGAGGAAGCATGATGCAGCCGGAAAAAAATATCGTTAGCAAGCAGGAGAATGCTTGGTGGTTTATTATCGCGAAAGATCAAATTGTACTGCAGCCGCAGGGGAATTTTATTCCTTACGGTAATCTTGATGATTTACCTTTTCCTGAAAAACTCGCGAATAATGTAACAAAAATAGCAGACTACCACTCAAGCCCTTGTTATCTGGTTGTATTAGAGGAGCAATTAGATATTGGCCTGGGGGAATATCTACCATTGCGTTCTTTGTTGGGACGGGTTCATGATGTCTTATTTGATCTGGCTGGACGTGCCTTTCAAGTCGCCTTGTTTTATCAAACACATCGGTATTGTGGCAAATGCGGTCATAAAATGCACGCCATAAACTGGGAGACGGCAATGAAATGTTACCATTGCCAGCACCGCTGTTATCCGCGAATTTCACCCTGTATTATTGTCGGTATTCGCAAAGGAAAGGAGATATTATTGGCAATGCATCATCGCCATCTGAAAAATAATAATCCGGTTTTTACCGTGTTAGCCGGATTTGTTGAAGCCGGAGAAACACTGGAGATCTGTGTTGAACGTGAAGTCTATGAGGAATCCAGGATCAGGGTCAAAAATATCGAGTATGTGACCAGTCAACCCTGGCCTTTCCCGCACTCTTTAATGATGGGTTTTTTGGCTGAATATGAATCAGGTGAAATCAAGATTGATAACAATGAGCTTGTGGAAGCTGCCTGGTATCATGTTGATAATCTGCCTGTTTTGCCAAATCACGGTACCATTGCTCGAAAGTTGATTAATCAAATGATTGAACAATGCAAAGTCGTGATATGACAGGGTAAAAAATATTTAGAAGTGGTAGCATATTTACATAGCTGAATTATTGAATGTTTAAAAAGATAGGATAGAGATAAGCATGACAGAATTAAAAAACGATCGTTATATTCGCGCTTTATTAAAACAAGAAGTTGACAAAACGCCAGTCTGGATGATGCGTCAAGCGGGCAGATATTTACCTGAATATAAAGCGGTACGCGCACAAGCCGGAGATTTTATGTCTTTGTGCCGCAATGCAGACTTAGCCTGTGAAGTAACCTTACAACCTTTACGCAGATTTGACCTTGATGCCGCTATCTTATTTTCTGATATTCTCACCATTCCTGATGCAATGGGGCTGGGTCTTTATTTTGAGGAAGGGGAAGGGCCTAAGTTTAAACGTCCGATAGCATCTAAAAAAGACGTTGAAAATTTAATTATGCCGGATCCCGAAGGCGAACTGCAATATGTGATGAATGCGGTACGCACTATCCGTCGCGAGTTAAAAGGCGATGTTCCATTGATTGGCTTCTCTGGTAGTCCCTGGACATTAGCGACTTATATGGTCGAAGGTGGCAGTTCGAAGGCGTTCACCAAGATCAAAAAAATGGCCTTTTGTGAGCCACAGCTATTACATACCTTATTAGATAAACTAAGCGACTCCGTCATTGATTATTTAAATGCGCAGATAGCCGCAGGCGCGCAATCTGTAATGGTCTTTGATACTTGGGGCGGCGTGTTATCTCCTCGGGATTACAAAGATTTTTCATTACAATATATGAGCAAAATCGTTGCCGGATTACAGCGTACCTATGAAGGTAAAAAAATTCCCGTCACCCTGTTTACTAAAAATGGTGGCCAGTGGTTAGAAGCGATTGCTGATACGGGTTGCGATGCGATTGGACTGGATTGGACTATTGATATGGCAACGGCGAAAGCGCGCGTCGGAGATCGTGTTGCATTACAGGGTAATATGGATCCTTCTATGCTATATGCATCGCCGCAGCGGATCCGTGAAGAGGTTGGGATTATATTAGACAGTTTTGGTAAAGGAGGCGGACATGTCTTTAATCTGGGCCATGGCATTCATTTAGATGTACCGCCTGAGAATGCCAAAGTATTTGTTGATACAGTACACGAGTTGAGCCCGCAATATCACCGTTAAGCAATGTGCTTATTAGCGTAAAAAAACCATGCAGTTGCATGGTTTTTTACTTTTTTTACTAAGGGATAAGTAACGAATTTTTGCTTTTTCACGGCAAATGGATGTTGCTTTTTTGTACGATCTGAGTATAAAGGTTACATGATAAATAACCGCAGAAATTTAAATATGACGTTATTTGCAGAAAATGAAGATCTCACTGTTCGTCAATTTAGCGCATCTGATCTCAATGATTTCACCACTCTTGTGAGTAATGCCCAAAGCATGAAATATTGCCCAATGGGTAAATTAAATCACCAACAAGCCGAAAAATTATTCACCAGTATCATGACTCAAGCACAGCGCAACAAGTATTGCCTGTATGCCATTGAAGATAAAAAATACAATAAAGTCATTGGCCTGGTCGGTCTGCAAGAGTGCCGTATGGAATACGATATTGGACTGACTTTTGTGTATCGCATGCTACCGGAATATAATGATAATGATTATATTCCCGCCTTATTTTCCCAATTTATTAAACATCTCCTGGCAGTCCATCAACTTTCAAAAATGAATGCTGTCATTGCTAAAAAAAATCTACCGGCATTATCCCTGATGGCATCTTTAAACTTTAATCTTATATCTACTCTCGTGTGCCGCGGTATTGATAGTTTTTTGTATCAATATTCCTCTTAGTAAATAAATTTATCTTTTTAAAGGCAATATCAGCGGGATATTTTTATTTTTTTATTCAATAAAACTGCTCAAATTGGCATCGTTTTCGGGTAGAATGCTCACCTTAGTTCTTTTTAAGTTAAAAAAACCAATGACTGGTTTTGCTTATTGATCAATTAACCGAGGGATTTGTAAGACGATGGAAAATAGCCGACCGATTAAACGTGCGCTGCTAAGCGTTTCAGATAAAGCAGGAATTATTGAATTCGCCAAAGAGTTATCTGCCAAGGGCGTTGAAATCCTTTCTACTGGTGGTACTTGTAAATTACTTGCTGAGAATGGCATCAAAGTGACTGAAGTATCTGACTATACTGGGTTTCCTGAAATGATGGATGGACGTGTTAAAACCCTACACCCTAAAATTCATGGTGGGATTCTTGCCCGTCGCGGTATTGATGAAGCCATTATGTCAGAAAATGACATTGCGCCTATTGACATGGTAGTGGTCAATCTTTATCCCTTTGCTGAAACCGTTGCCCGTCCAAATTGTTCTTTAGAAGATGCCATTGAAAACATCGATATCGGTGGTCCGACTATGGTGCGCGCCGCTGCTAAGAACCATAAAGATGTGACAATAGTTGTTAACGCTGCTGATTACCCTCGTGTTCTTAAAGAAATGCAGGAAAATAACGGCAGCCTATCTTATAAAACCCGCTTTGATCTTGCTATCGCAGCTTATGAGCATACCGCACAATATGACGGCATGATCGCTAATTATTTCGGTACTATGGTGCCAAGCTACGGTGAGAATAACGAAGGCGATCTTGAATCTAAATTCCCTCGTACCTTCAATATGCAGTTTAAGAAAAAGCAGGATATGCGTTACGGTGAAAACAGCCACCAAAGTGCCGCTTTTTATGTGGAAGATGATATTCAGGAAGCCTCGGTTTCTACCGCGACTCAGTTACAGGGTAAAGCCCTGTCTTACAACAATATTGCCGATACCGATGCGGCGCTTGAGTGTGTTAAAGAGTTCTCGGAGCCGGCCTGTGTGATAGTTAAACATTCTAATCCTTGTGGTGTTGCTGTTGCTGAGAATATTCTTGATGCCTATGAAGGTGCTTACAAAACTGACCCGACATCGGCATTTGGCGGCATTATTGCCTTTAACCGTGAGCTCGATGCAAAGACAGCCGAAGCTATTGTTTCCCGCCAGTTTGTTGAGGTGATTATTGCGCCTAAGGTCAGCCCTGAAGCTGCACTTATTGTTGCCGCCAAGAAAAACTTGCGTTTGTTAGTCTGTGGAGAATGGTCTGAAAAAACCACCCAGTTTGATATTAAACGTGTTAATGGCGGTTTACTCGTGCAGGATCGTGATCAAGGCATGGTCGGTTTAGATGACCTTAAAGTGGTCACTAAACGTCAACCGACGGAAGCCGAATTAAAAGATTTATTATTCAGCTGGAAAGTGGCTAAATTTGTAAAATCAAATGCGATTGTTTATGTTAAAAACAGCGCGACAGTGGGTGTTGGCGCAGGGCAAATGAGCCGGGTTTACAGTGCTAAAGTGGCAGGCATCAAAGCGGCCGATGAAAATCTCGTAGTGGCTGGTTCTGTTATGTCATCGGATGCATTTTTCCCTTTCCGGGATGGAATTGACGCGGCCGCTGAAGCCGGTATTAGTTGCGTAATTCAACCTGGCGGCTCAATGCGTGATGATGAAGTTATCGCAGCAGCCGATGAACATGGTATGGCAATGGTGTTCACAGGAATGCGTCATTTCCGCCATTAATCTATTGTTGAAGTAAGAAGGTTAAGTTATGAATGTTTTAATTATTGGCAGTGGCGGCCGTGAACACGCGCTTGCGTGGAAAGTCGCTCAAAATAAACAAGTTAAAAATATCTTCGTTGCCCCGGGCAATGCAGGCACTGCGTTAGAAGAAAAAGTGACTAACGTCGCCATTGGTGTTGAAGAGATTGACGGATTAGTTAAATTTGCTAAAGAAAACCGTGTTGAATTAACTATAGTAGGCCCCGAAGCGCCATTGGTTATGGGCGTTGTTGACGCATTTACCGATGCCGGCCTTGCCTGTTTCGGTCCCACTAAGGGCGCAGCCCAGCTGGAAGGCTCAAAAGCGTTCACTAAGGACTTTTTAGCGCGTCATAATATCCCAACCGCCTGGTACCAAAACTTCACTGAAATTGAGCCCGCATTAGCTTATGTTCGTGAAAAGGGCGCACCCATAGTTATTAAAGCCGACGGTCTTGCGGCGGGTAAAGGCGTTATTGTTGCGATGACGATTGCCGACGCGGAAGAGGCTATTCATGACATGTTAGCAGGCAATGCATTTGGCGAAGCCGGGCACCGTGTTGTTATTGAAGAATTCTTAGACGGTGAAGAAGCTTCATTTATTGTGATGGTGGATGGCGAAAATGTTGTTCCTATGGCAACCAGTCAAGATCATAAACGTGTCGGTGATGGTGATACCGGGCCAAATACGGGCGGCATGGGAGCATACTCTCCGGCGCCAGTGGTAACACCTGAAATGCATCAGCGGGTCATGGAGTTAGTGATTAATCCGACGGTCAAAGGCATGGCGGCTGAAGGTAATACTTACACCGGTTTTCTTTATGCGGGTCTGATGATCATGGCCGACGGCACACCTAAAGTTATTGAATACAACTGCCGTTTTGGTGATCCGGAAACACAACCGTTATTGTTACGTATGAAGTCGGATCTTGTGACCTTATGTCTGGCGGGAGTGAATGGTGAATTGGCTGATATGACAGCTGAATTTGACCAACGTGCGGCTATTGGTATTGTCCTCGCTGCGGGCGGTTACCCAAATGAGTATAAAAAAGGCTTGGTGATTGAAGGTTTACCTGAACAGGAGACGGAAGGACTGAAAGTTTTCCATGGCGGTACAGCTGAAGTTGATGGCCAAATTGTCACCAATGGCGGGCGCGTTTTATGTGCTACTGCGTTAGGCAATACGGTAACAGAAGCACAGCAAAAAGCTTACGACTTGGCGAAGACAATCAGTTGGGACG
>DATBNI010000292.1:0-5039 GCA_036554425.1 Psychromonas sp. | reverse complement strand
TAATAGGTAAAATAGCCCAGAAAGGCAAACTGCTGTCGAGTGCCAGACAGGCCATGCCGACACCAAGTCCGCCCATGTAAGCCTGACCTTCTCCCCCGATATTAAACAGGCCGGCGGAGAAAGCCACCGCTACTGCAAGCCCGGTAAACATAAAGTTAGTCGCGTAATACAAGGTATAACCTATGCCTTCCTGGTAGCCAAAAGCTCCCCTGATCATTACCTGAGCAGCTTCAACAGGATCCACATCAACGGCGATAAAAATAACGGCAGAAAATGCAAAGGCCAGTAAAATATTAATCATAGGCAGGACAAATACATTTACCCATGCGGGTATTTTTGAGTCATTCATCGCGTTTCTCCCTGTAATTCATCGGGTATAATATTGGCCATCATCATTCCTAGAATTTTTTCGTTGGCCTGCGAAGCACTGACTTCACCCACAATATGCCCGTCAAACATCACAATTATCCGATCTGCTAAGGTCATAATTTCATCCAACTCTACCGACACGAGCAGGATCCCTTTACCGCTATCGCGTAATTCGACAATACGTTTATGAATAAACTCTATTGCCCCTATATCCACGCCGCGCGTTGGTTGACCAATCAGTAATATATTAGGGTTTTGATCCACTTCGCGCGCAATAATCAATTTTTGTTGGTTACCGCCGGAAAATAATGAACTGCGCAATTTGGGGTTTTGCGGACGAACGTCCCACTCCTGCATTAATCGCGCACATTCCCGGGTAATGACCTTTAATTTGTTCAGTATCCTGCCATTGTATTTAGGCAGGTTCTGATAACCGAGAATCGCAGACTCTTCGGCAGAAAAAGATTTAATCAGGCCCATTGTCAATCTATCTTCAGGAATATGGCCAACACTTAATTGGCGAATGCTGTCGGGTGTTGCGGGGTGAGCGGCATCTATACGGGTATTTCCAATGCTGATACTGCCGCTGGTTGGGGTTAATAAGCCGGCTAACATATTGATTAATTCAGATTGCCCGTTGCCGGAGACTCCAGCAACACCGACAATTTCACCGGCTTTAATCTTGATTGAAACAGACTTTAGACGATCCACCCCCATTTGGTCGGTGTAAGTTAGATCAATCGTTGATAACAATATTTGTTTAGGGTTCGCGGGTTTTTTATCAACTTTTAACCTTACCTTACGCCCCACCATTAATTCAGCTAATTCTTCTTTATCCGTGTCCGCGGTTTTTCTATGGGCAACCATAGCTCCCTGGCGCATCACAGATACATTATCAGTCGCAGCCAGAATCTCTCTTAATTTATGGGTGATCAGTATAATAGTCACCCCCTGATCACGCAGGGCATCAAAAATATGAAACAGATGGTCTGTTTCCTGAGGGGTTAATACTCCTGTCGGTTCATCTAAAATAAGAATTTTAGCGCCTCTGTATAAGGCTTTTAAAATCTCCACCCGCTGCTGTAAACCAACGGGCAAATCTTCAATCAGGGCATCAATTGGCACATCAAGTTGATATTCTTTGGCAAGACGTTCGAGTTCAGTACGGGCGGCTGCTAAGCTGGGTTTTAATAACAGGCCGTGTTCAGCACCTAAAATCACATTTTCGAGCACACTGAAGTTGTCAATCAACATAAAATGCTGATGCACCATGCCAATGCCATAACTGATTGCCTCTTTAGAACTTAACAGTTTTCGGGGAATGCCTTCAATCTTGATTTCACCGGCATCAGCCGTATAAAATCCATAAATGATATTCATCAAAGTGGATTTTCCGGCACCATTTTCGCCGATAATACCGTGAATGGTGCCAACGGGCACCTGCAGGTCAATATTATTATTGGCATGAACGGCACCGAATTTTTTATCAATTCCCTGTAACTCTAAGGCAAACCTTCGCTCAGTGGACATAGCTATTTTCTCTTGGCTGTCGCTAATAATATTTATACCCAATCAGCCTGAAAATAAAAAATCAGTAAGATTGGCTATCAATACTTAAAAAAGCTCCCTTACCATTGTGAGTAAGGGAGCTTTTTATCTCATCGCATTTTTGACAAATTAATTTTAATACTGACAGCTGTTATCAGTCATATAGTCGTGTACTACAATCTCACCTGCGACTATTTTAGCTTTAACACTGTTAATCTCAGCCTCCATCTCAGGCGTTACCAGCGCACGGTTATGCTCATCTAAAGCCCAATCTACACCATTTTCTTTTAAACCACGGGCATCAATACCCGCGCTAAAGCTGCCTGCTTCCGCTTTTTTGAAAACATCATAGGTTGCCAGGCCCACCAGCTTAACCATAGATGTCAGCATGACACCCGGGTGTAAGTGGTTTTGGTTTGAATCAACGCCAATTGCATACTTGCCTGCATCCTTAGCGGCCTGATAAACCCCTACCCCTGTACCACCAGCGGCTGCAAAAACCACATCCACTCCCTTAGTAAACTGACTCTTGGTCAGCTCAGCACCGCGAGCAGGGTCGGACCATGCCGCATTTGTCGAGCCGGTCATATTTTGAAAGACTGCAATATCTTTGTTGATGTACTTGGCACCCTGCTCATATCCGCAGGCAAACTTACGAATTAAGGGAATATCCATCCCCCCCACGAAACCGACTTTTTTGTTTTCAGATTTTAGTGCCGCTAATGCGCCCACTAAAAATGAACCTTCATGCTCTTTAAATAAGAGAGACTTAACATTAGGTAAATCAACAACCGAATCGATAATGACAAACTGAGTATCAGGGTATTTTTTAGCTATTTTTTCCAGTGCAGAGCCATACATAAAACCAACGGCAACAATTGGATTATAACCACCACGAGCAAGACGCGCTAACCCCTGCTCCCGTTGAGCATCATTTGAAGGCACAAAATCACGTACCGCAATCTTAGTATCTTCAGTGAATTTAGTTGCCCCATTCTGAAAAACGGCCTGATTAAAAGATTTGTCAAACTTGCCGGCAGAGTCATAGGCGACTGCAGGTTTAAAATCTGCAGCGTTCGCAGCAAAGGAGCATAAAGCTAACGACACAGCCGCCGCAGTGGTGCTTAGTATTTTTTTCATAACAGTCCTTGTTTATATTTAAGTGAAGAATTTCAGTGTTACGCGGTTTAACTGTACCCAAACTACCTGAATATGCATCTTCAAGTGGCTTGGGTATATGCCGCGCATTAATAAGATAAAACTGTATTGCAAAGAAAATTTGCCCCGGAATGAGATGCATCAAGGAATTAGGGTCTGTGCTACTTGGCAAAAAAATCAGCTCTCAATATAAACGTTATTTATCATAAATGAATTTATTAGTAACACAAATTAGTAACGCATCTCATTTATTCCCCTGATAAAAGACAAAAAAGTTAATTGACTGTTGCTCTGACCAGGTCGCAAATGCTAGCCCGCTGTAAACTACATTTTAAATAATGTAAAAACAGATCCAGAGTGTTTGCCCAGCCAAATCTTTTAGCGGTAACGCAGAGGATTTATCCTTTCAGCAAAAAATAAGATTTATTATCTTTCAACTGCCATGCATTGATATTTCGACACCACTCGCAAAACAGCGAATAGTGCTAATATTTTCTAAATTTAATCAAAATATTGTACTAATATGAGCACTTACTTATCACTAAATTATTTATTGTGTTTATTGATACTATCAAAATCAGGCATGCCGACCTTTCAGGTAGGGATGCTTCTGTTATGACTGAATGATCCCTAAGGCAACTTAAGGCTGAGACAGATTTTCAAAATCCCTCTGTCTTGCCGGATAAAAACGGCTTTCAGCACTGATGGAATCAGGGGCCGGTAATATTGATACCCAATAAAATGTTTTAATACATTGATTGAAAAAATCACCATGCGCAGTTTAATTTTTTATCTGTTTAATGTTCAATTTTATTTATAAAAACAAGAAGACTTGTCTCTTTCATCATCAACTTTTGGAGATTTTTATGCCGCACAACACTGATAGGTATATTAGCAAACTCACTAAAGATACCTATGCTTTAATTTTAGCGGGCGGTCGTGGTAGCCGATTATTCGAACTAACGGAATGGCGCGCTAAACCGGCCGTCTATTTTGGCGGTAAATTCCGGATCATCGATTTTCCGTTATCAAACTGCATCAACTCCGGTATTAACCGCATAGGGGTAGCAACGCAATACAAGTCACACTCTTTAATCCGTCACATTAACCGCGGCTGGGGAAGTTTTAAGGCGAATTTATCCGAATTTGTTGAAGTTTTGCCGGCATCACAGGGCAGCGGTCATGATTGGTATCAGGGTACAGCGGATGCTGTCTATCAAAACATGGATATTATTCTTGCTGAACACCCTAAATATATTTTAATTTTATCCGGCGATCATGTCTATTGTATGGATTATGGTCCACTGATAGCTGAGCATGTTGCCAATAATGCCGACATGACAGTCTGCTGCCTCAAAGTGGCAACGGAAGAGGCGGCAGGCAACTTTGGCGTAATGACAGTCAACGCGGATCATAAAGTGATTGCATTTGATGAAAAACCGCCCCAGCCTAATGAAATTCCCGGTAAGCCGGGCCAGTGCCTGGCTTCAATGGGTAATTATCTTTTTAATACTGATTTTTTGTTCGAACATCTCATAAATGATTATTCATGCGAAGATTCCAGCCGAGATTTTGGCCATGATATCATCCCGGCAATTATCAAAGATAATAACGTCTTTACCTATGACTTCAAAGACCCGGATAGTGATAACCAGCCTTACTGGCGCGATGTGGGCACTTTAGATTCATTTTGGGAAGCTAATATGGAGCTTGTTGAGCTTAAACCACAGCTCAATTTATATGACAATTCTTGGCCTATTTGGACATATCAGGAGCACCTCCCGCCGAGCAAATTTATTTTTGATAATGAAGAGCGCCGGGGTGTCGCGGTTGATTCAACGATTTCCGGCGGTTGCATCATCTCAGGTTCAACTATTCGTAAATCATTGTTATATTCAAATGTGCATACCCACTCTTACAGTCTTATTGAGGAATCGGTGTTAATGCATAGCAGTGATGTTGGT
>DATBNI010000409.1:0-2160 GCA_036554425.1 Psychromonas sp. | reverse complement strand
TTTTTTATCATTTGTAATTCTAAGAGGTGTCTCACAGAAAACACAAGAATGAAAATAATTCAATCTTTTTCTGTTGAGAGGGAGGGCGATGAAAGTCTTTTTTTAGGTTTTCGGGTGTTTTGTATGCTTTAAAAACACCCTGTAATGCCCGTCAATGATGGATCTTTCACTTTTATTCATGTTTTTTAAAGGATCTTTTTTTTCTGATGTAATATTGATATTTGTCAATTTACCTCGGTGGCTGCACTAAGCAAAATTTAAGGATTTAAATTCATAATACTCTTTTCCCGAAGCGACGTTGTTTGTCTTAGATATTTCTCTATTAAACTGCTCAGTTGTGTCGCGTTCCAATGTTTTACTGCGCTGCAACATGCTTTCTCTAAGATGTTAATTTCCTTCAAAAATTGTTTTTCATCTTCTTCAGGTAAAGCGATAAATTCTGTTAATTGCGAAAGACTTTTCAGATTGTACTTTTCACTGTGTAAAAAAATGAGAAGGTTTTGATAAACCAGTGGTGCATTATTTTGCTGCAGGGCATCCTGCAGATTTAAATATGCTTGATTAGCGACCGGCATCGAGTGCACTTTTTGTTGTCTTAAGGCTGAGTGCCGGCGACGATAAGAGAGATGGTAAAGCAGTAATATTATTAATCCTAATAACAACAGAGCGGTTATTATCTGCCAGTAGATCAAGCTGTCATTATCAATAGTAACCGATGCAGCAGCAGGTAGTTTGTTAATATTTTCCCGCTCGTTTTCTAAATTTTTCGGCTGTATATCTGCAGCTAAAATAGTCAGGGTTTGTGCCGGCAAAACAGCATATTCCTGCTTGTCCGTGAGACTATTCCACCAGGCTATTTTTATTTCCGGCAAAGTTAACTCCCCGGCCTGCTCTGGTATTATTGCGTGGCGCATCATTCTTTGTGAATATAAGCGTCCATTTGCCTGTCCTTCTTTTACTTCGTCTTGATCCGGATAAAAGCGTAAACCCTTAGGGTAATTGAAGGCGATAGTTGGCAATTTGTCTTTATTAATGGAAGCAATTTGCAGGGTGATATTGCGCGTGATGGGCTCGCCTACATGAAAATTTTGTTGTGTTAATGGCGTATTTTCAAGCAAACGTACATCTTCACTGACTAACCATTCACCCTGATAATCTGCGGGTTTTCCCTTTACCTGTATCTTGAGGCTGTCACCGCGAATATTAATAGGGACACCAATAACCTGGTTTTGGCTGTTACTGAGATTAACCACTTTTCTTATATCTCCGCTTAATAAGGGAGAGTTGATCACAAAATCTCCGGCTTTATCTGTGGTTATTTGGAACTGTCGAGTGATCATTTTATAACGAATGCCGTCGCGGATGGTTTCTTCATTTTTATCCTGTCCATAAAGCTCAATGCTTGCATCCTTTAGTTCCGGGCCGCTAAGATTCAGGTTTTCAGTCGCTTGCGCAATATAGATGCGCGTGGTGAAGATCAAGGGTTGCCCTATATAAAGGCTGGTTTTATTAATGCTATTTTCCATAAAAACCCTGTTATCTGCCGTATTAGTCGCCTTATTTGATACTGGAGTAACAGATAGTTGGATTTCCTGTGTGCTTAACGGTCCAATTTTTAATACAGGAATACTCAGATCTCCCGTTCTTTTGGCCTGTAACCTGATTTGCCACTGCGTTTGCTGGGTCAAATTGCCGTTAATATAGGTGCTGCGCTGACTTTTTGCAGGCCGAAAAACGCTGAACTCTTTTTCAAGTGGCCTTGTATCCAGCTGGTAATCGGAGTCACTATCATCAATCTCTATGTTCAAAATAAAAATATCGCCCAATGCAACCTGATTATTACTTACTGAAGTAAGCACTTGCGGCGTGGCGGATAATAGCTGGCTATAAAAAAATCCTAGAAACAGGGCGATAAAAATTGAATATTTAATGCGCATTACCAGATAACTCCATTGTTTTCCTGCTGAACCGAATTTGATTGTGCTCTTTTTTGATATTCAAGACGCATTTTATTGCGTAATAACACTGAAGGATCATCCGGCATGTTTTTTAACCAGTTAGGCAGCGCTTCGAGCTCCTGATTAACACCATCTGTCTGTTCAGTCTGACTCATTGTTTGTTGCTTGCTGTTTTGCTGCTGCTGGCTGTTTTGCTGCTGCT
>DATBNI010000240.1:0-2460 GCA_036554425.1 Psychromonas sp. | reverse complement strand
TGACAACAACCAAATATTGTCAATTAAATGTTTAAGTTTTATCATTTACCAGTCTTGCCGCAGTACTCTGCTCCTTTAGGGGCAAGATGTAACGCATTAAGCAGGCCGTGATCGTGCATTTAAGTCTGAAAATGAAATTTCCTATTACATAATATCTTTTAAAAAAGATGTTCAATCTGTGGCAGAGTATATACCTATGCATTGGGTAATAAAGAAGAGTCAACAGTGAGTATTAAATGTGCCGTTTAAAGAAGATGAATGCAGAAGACGGCGCAAGAAATTAAGCAACCGTCAGACTTTCATTATTAAAATTGATTAAAGAACATCCGTTAAAAAAAGTGTTGCAGGCAAAAGGCAACGAACTTGTTGGGATGATGAATTTAGGGCGGAGATTTTGTTTGGTCGAAAATCAACCAATCCATAATCCCGCCCTTAGCTAATACAATTAAAAATGTTACTGATCCGAATTAGCACACCTGAATCAGTCAATAATATAGGGTGTTAAGTCAATGGAAAATACACCTTGTGAGTAGCCTGTAGCAAAGAGTGTATTAGAATGCTTTGATATAACCATATCCGCCGCACCAGTACCAAATTCCCCTTCGATTAAACGCCAAGAGTTTCCGGCGTCTTTACTGATGTAAATCCGCCCAGTATTTTGGTGACTCCAGCTATTTAGACCAATTACAATGACATCTTTATTTTTTGGATCTAAAGTAATTGCATCAATCGCCCCTTTAAACGGGAACTGCTTTAACAAACGCCAATCAGTTGCATTGTTTTCTTTTACGTATAGTGCCGCACCATCACCGGCCACACCGGCATAAATATTCCCATCAGGTGAAGCAGAAATATCGAATATACTCGCATTATCCAAACCATCTTGCTGCCAACTTGCTCCATTATCTGCAGAAAAGTAGATCCCATCACCCACAGTGCCCCAATAAATATTATTATTGACAGGATTAAGTGCCAAAGCATTATAAATTTTTTCGCTCGGAGGAGAAGTTTCAGATGCACTCCAAGAATAACCGCCATCGATAGAAATAAATAAACCATGTCCATCAATGCCTAATAGAAAGCGCTGAGGATTATTGCTATCCTGGATTAATGCTTTCGCATATCCCTTTTCCCATACGGTATTACTCGTTGCATAATCTTCCGGCAAACCATCATGAACTATTTTCCAATTCGCCCCGCCATCTTCACTAATCACAATTTGATTGCTGTCGGACCCCCAAGGGCTATTGGTTGCTATAATACGAGATCCATCGGAAATAACATTCCAGAAATGGCCTGCTGTTAATTTATAAATATTGTAATTAGGGTTATTTGGCAGTAACGAAGTAACAGCAGTCTCGCCTGGTTGATATTTGATAATGCCAACATCCATCGAGGCAGTAATAATATCATCGTCATCTGTTAAAGCGATCGATGAACCTACCGTATTTGATGCGCCAACCATAAAATTTTCAGTCCAAGTCTTGCCAAAATCGACAGACTGCCAAACGCCCCAATACGTGGTGATATACATTTGATTTGGTTTATTCTCACTCATATGCACTGATAAAATTTTATTAAGTGAATAATTTTGCCATAAACGTGTCGGGTTATCTGTTGAAAAATTTAATTTATCAAGAGGATTAATCCAGGTTTCACCGCCATCAGAACTGATAATAACACCGGATTTCCAACCTCTATTCCAGGCAGCTAAGATATACAAGTTGCCATCCATATCATAACTACTAGAGACTCTCGATATCTTACTCTGTGACCCTATAAGTTGTGCGACATTACTCACCTCCCATGTACTGGCATTATCGGAAGATATAAAAATTGACTGAGAACCAACTGCAATTAATTTCACTTGCTTATCGAATGACACAGAAACCATATCTAATGTTGAACGGTTTGCTTTTTCAATTAACTTCCAAGTTGAATTGTCTTTTTTAAAGGTGAATCTATGCTGGTTCGTGCCGACGATAAGCTTCTGTCCATCCATAACTAGCATGATGCTAGAAATGTATTCAGAACTTAGCTCAAGTGGGATTTGAGACACAATTGAATTTGAATAATCATATAATCGACCAGAATCATCAAAAGAAATAAACGAATTTGAATCCTCTGGATAAATAGCAATATTACGGTAACTATTTCCCCTGGTAGACTTAAATGATTTACCTATTTCAGAGACCAGTTTCCAACTTCCGCCTGAATCATTGGTTTTATAGATCCCTTGATGAGTGGCAACATAACCAATTGATGGGGTTGATTTTGAAAATTCAATATTCGATAAACTTAGATTACCCAGGCCTGAATTACTTTTTTCCCAGACCTTCGCGGCAATATCAGCTTTCCATACACCCGACACATCGGAAATAAGGTATTGATTGTTTCCTGAGAAGGTGATTTTTGGGTAAGCACCGCCACCTGTCCAAGCATACAAGTCTGCATTATTGT
>DATBNI010000235.1:0-6016 GCA_036554425.1 Psychromonas sp. | reverse complement strand
TTAAACAGCTTCAGCTGAACACTAGAAGTGGTGAATAACAGGGTATTATTGCCCTTCAAAGAGGAAATGAGCTGCCAGCTGCGATACTGTTGAAATGGACAAGGGCAGCCCGCTTCTTTAATCTGCTCCTTTCTAAAAAACCTATAGTGTATTGATAAAATCAACATGTTACAGTTCTCTCTTTAAAGGACAAGATCGGCAGTGTTTTAACCTATTCATCGAATATTAGAAATACTAATGATTTAAATCTTCATTTCATCAGATACTTTTACCTGTAATGGAAAATCATGCTCAGTCAACGCAAAGCCGAACTTATTTTAATACTCACTACTCTACTTGCAGCAATGGGCTGGATATTCTCGAAACAAGCCGTGCAGGGCTTACCGGCGTTCGGTTTTATAGGGTTACGCTTTGTATTGGCATCATTATGCCTGTTACCACTTTGCTATACTGCCCTGATAAAAACACAACTTAAATACATAGCTAAAGCGATGAGTGTTGGCGTTATACTCGCGGGAGCCATATTACTCTGGGTGCATGCCATCTCAGTCAGCTCAACATTAGGAGAAGGGGCATTTATCATGAGCCTGTCCATGCTCTTAGTGCCATTAATTGCATGGCCTTTATTTAATATCCGCCCGCTGAATATTTTTTGGATTTCATTGCCTTTTGCGATTATTGGCTTGTTTTTACTTTCCTTTGAAGGTAATTGGCAAGCATCTTCAAGTCAAATGTGGTTTGCTTTATCCTCATTATTGTTAGCCTTTCATTTTAATTTTAACGGTAAATATTCGCAGCGTATGCCGTTGCTGTTATTAACCTGTATACAATTATTTGTGGTTGGTGTGCTGGGTCTGGCCGCAGCCCTGTTTTTTGAAACAATCCCCCCAGCCGTGGATGCCAGTATATGGATTTGGGTTGCGTTAAGTATATTAATCGCGACGAGTTTACGCTACGCAATGCAAACCATTGGCCAAAAATTCTGCTCGTCTTCAATTGCGTCTATTATCATGCTGTTAGAAACATTATGGGTTGTTGTACTGAGTATTATTTTATATGACGAAGCCATGCCAATAAATAAAATCGCGGGAGGGGCTCTGATTCTGATATCTTTAGTGGTTTTTAAACTGGGTAGCCATGCTCTCAATAAAAGAGCCCAGCTTAAAATCCTTTAACATGACTTGTTTTTACAGCTGTATGTCGAGTCTTGATACAAGGCAGAGCCTATGCCCGCTAAGTAGATAGTCTTCTAACCGGGCAATTTTTAATCCTTTATGATTCTATTTCTGCCTGATGTTTTCGCTTTGTACAAAGCGCTATCCGCCCTTTCGAACCACTCTTCAACGCGAATGCTTGCCATTCCTGCACTGAAGGTTATCTGGTCGACGGGAGCGAAGTCCATCTGTGATATTTTTTCACGCAGCTCTTGCATATGCTCAAAAACCGTATCACAAGTGGCTTCCGGTATTAGAATAACAAATTCTTCACCTCCCCAGCGACAAATGAGATTTTCTTTGCGCATATTAAAAGTCGATTCATGAGCAAAATGACACAAAACATCATCACCCGCATTGTGCCCGAATGTGTCATTAATCCTTTTAAAATGATCAATGTTCGAATATTGCCAGGGTCACAGGAAAATGATGTCTCTTAGCTCGGGAGAGCTCTTTATCATCCAGCGCGCTAAAAGCACGACTGTTATAAAGTTGCGTTAGCGGATCTTTAGATGCAATTTCTTCAAGCTTATCATTCTGCTCGTTAAGCAGTGTACCTTCTCGAAAAGATTTATCTTGGTTAAACTGAGCATGAAGATTAAAAATCTTAAAACTAAAGATCCGCCTTTATTACGTGTTTTTAATAAAAATCAGACGGTTAAGTGAAATTAACGCTTTGTTCTTATGCGTGACATGATTTTGGGGATAAAACGGGCGCATAACTTAGGTTTAGAGCACAGAGAGAATATTACGGGCACGACACAATACACGCTGCCAACGAGTTATATTCTTTTAATGGCAACAACCATTAAAAATTTCAGTTCTGATAAGTTTAAATGTTAATAATATATTTAAAAACCGTGACCTGTCACACAGAAACCCTCGAAAGTTACCGGTAACATTCGTTACAAATTGCCGCTGACCTATTCGTAACGACAGATAGTAATTTGCATTCATTGTGATAAAAAATATCAACATCACAGCTCTCTGGCGTTATTGCTGCGCATCTTTATCGACCGGGCCGGCGTGACGCAATTAATTACGCCAATTTTTTGGGAGCCTATGTATTGGCATGAAAACAACTAAATATCCTTTATTTTAACCAACAATATTGATGTGATAAGTTAAACAATAATGAAATTTTTACTCATTTACCGAAACTCTGAGATCTGAATGAAGACTAAAACTGATATCGCCGTAATCGGCTTGGGCGTGATGGGCGCTAATATGGCACTAAATTTAGCCGAACGTGGATTTTCAATCGCCGCTTTCGACACTAATGAGACGCGTCGCCGCGACACCGTTAAACGCCACCAATCGTTATCGGCTGCAAAACTACAAGCTGCTGACGATCTTCCTGAATTAATCAGCCAACTTGCGGCGCCACGCTGCATCATACTCTCTGTCCCTGCCGGCGATATTGTGGATATTATCTGTCAAGATTTGCTGGCAGCAGGGTTACAGCCGGACGATATTGTAGTCGATACGGGCAACAGCCAATGGCGCGATTCAATTGACCGGGCGCAAACATATAAGGGTAAATTTAACTTCTTTACCTGTGCCATTTCCGGCGGAGAAGTCGGTGCACGTTTTGGTCCTTCATTAATGCCAAGCGGTGACCAAAAGATATGGCAGCAGCTAAAACCTATCTGCCAGGCTATCTCTGCAAAAGTAGATCCCGTTACCGGTATCGAAATTGCGCGAACCAGAGTCGAGCAGCCACTGCCGGAAGGCGAACCTTGTGCCGAGTATATCGGCCCGATTGGCTCCGGTCATTTTGTAAAAATGGTGCACAACGGTATTGAATATGCCGACATGCAGATGATTGCTGAAGTTGTGCAATTTATGCGCCAAATATTAGCCATGTCGGCGGCCGAAATCGCTGCGGTATTCAGTCGCTGGAACAGAGGAAAACTGCAAAGTTACCTGATTGAAATTACGGCTGAGATTATGCAGGTCGTCGATCCGAAAACAGGCCAGCCGCTGGTCGATGTGATAATGGATCAGGCCAGTCAAAAAGGCACGGGGAACTGGACCGCACGTGAAGCGCTGGCACTCGGCGTACCGGCAACGGCTATTGCCGCCTCGGTATTTGCACGCTGCCTGAGTACTCAAAAGGCGATTCGTCAAATCGGTGCGGCGCAGTTAACCGGCCCGGCTATCAGCACGGCAGATAAAGCGCTGTGGATTGATAAACTGGCGGATGCCCTGTACTGCTCAAAAATCTGCAGCTACGCACAGGGGTTCGAACTGATGTCTGCGGCCGAAAAAGAACATAAATGGACACTTGATTATGTTTCAATCGCTAAAGTTTGGCGTGCCGGTTGTGTGATACGCGCTCACTTTTTAGACGACATTGCCAAAGCCTATCAAGCCGAGCCTGAATTACTCAATTTAATGCTCGCAAAAAGGTTCAGCGACGGTCTGGCAAAAAGTCAGTTATCCTGGCGGGAAGTCTTAAGCAAAGCGATTATGCAGGGAATGCCGATGCCTGCGATCGGCGCGGCAATGAGTTATTATGATTGCTACCGTGAAGCGGACTCGTCTGCGAGTCTGATTCAGGCAATGCGCGATTATTTTGGCGGTCATACTTACCGCCGTAAGGATCAGGATTCAACGCAGAGTTTCCATTATGATTGGCACTTTGACGGTGGTGAACAAACGGCTGAGCATTAATCTAGGCTAAAAAACGGGGATATTCATCCATTTTAATTATAATAAACAATAATTTATTATAATATTTACCGATAAAGCATGACACCCAGGGTATCAATGGCACAGTCAAGTTAGCTTTGGGGTAACTAGTTGGTTTGATGGTAAAACGGCGTTTAAACGCCGTTGGTCTTTGTGATAACAGCCCGCTGTGCTTTGGACAAGAAGCTAGACCGCCCCACCGTTCTTTATCTAATGACTTTCCTCTAAAACTGACAGTATCTCCTGCATAGACTGGCGGTACTCGTCTTCATTTGAATTACGAAACAGCAGTAAATCATCGATAACCTTCGGGTTATCGATGCTCTGTGGAATAGAAAAATCAACGCCTTTAATATATTCATCCCAATGTTCCAGTTTCCAGGTGTCTCTTGATGAGTTTCTTTTAATCATACGGTCTTTAACAACATCAATATCCGTCATAACCCAGACCACTGTCAATCGCGCATTTTTTTCAACCAGCTGACTTTTCAAGTTATCCACAAAAGCCGTATCTCTTATTTCTCGAGTAAAGGGCGCGTTAATTAACACAATGTCATCGTATTCCAAAGCTTCCATGGCCAGCGCTAAAATCGCATCATATTCGTAGTTGCGAATATGCTCTTCAAAAAAATCTGAGCTGCGATTTACTTCCGCGTTAGCCAGCTTAAAAATCTGATGGGATAGCACAATAAGGGTATCTTTATCTAAGTAGACGACATGCTTAAGCGCTTTGGCCAATTTTTTTGAAATATAGGTTTTACCACTCGCAGGGGGGGATGTGACAAGAATCAGTCTTTTCATTGTTCTTCCTTATTTAACAATCACGGTGAACATCTTCTTGAAATGACGCCCGTTATAACTTTGACTGTATACAGTGCATGCAGAATACAATTGTATAAATTCGCTAAACTGCAACGATCATCCGATCGTGCAAAGTGATGTCTAAATCCTAGCATTTTTCGTTTTAATTGTGCTAACCAGGCTCGCAATTTGAGCGCCCCTGGTGTTTTTATCCACAAAAGGTAAAGGCAATACTCGCCCTAATATTGCAGTCCGGGATGCATGGGTTCCACAGCAAGAGCTTGTGTGCAGGCTAGCATGGCATTCTTAGTGGAAATATCGGTTATCGCCACAGAGAAATAATTCGCCCCGGTGGGACTAAGTTATCATTACAATTGTTATCACCCCTCTTGGACTCTTAAAGCAAAATTAAAGACCGGGCACGCTACAACCCATATATTGTTAGTGTTAATTTTGTCCTGTACAATAATTAAACACCGAGTTAATTCCTTGGCTATTATAAATTATCGATATTGGCAGCATTATTGAAAAACCAGAATTAGGGGGCCGTGTATCAGTGTTAATGTTTTCGGGAGCGGGAACTTAGCGATGATCCTTGTTCATTAAACGCACTGTGGCCATCTAAACCTATGCGCCGATAAATAGACTTTAGCGTCACTTTGGATTTTTTTAATAACCTAAAAATTCGCTTCCAAGTCATCTGCAAAACCGTTAAGTAAGTTGAACTATTTTATTAGGAGAGCTAGTTATGGGTATTATTGGTAAGCTTAAAAAAGCAGGTGAAGCGCGAAAAGATCAGAAACTTAAAAAAACGGATCGTGAAAATGAACAAAAAAGTGGGAAAACACCGCCTGTAAGTGACGCGGCCGGAGAACTAGCTATTCAATATGTTACAGCCCTTGGCGGAATAGATAACTTAAAGGTTATTTATGTTTGTCTCACTCGTTTGCGGTTAACCCTTAAAGATCTCAGTGTCGTAAATGAAGCCGAACTTAGAGCTTTAGGCGCTATGGGAGTCGTTAAACAAGACGAAAATAAATTACAAGTTATCGTTGGCCCGCAAGCAGAAAGCATTGCTAATGCTTTGAAAGCGTTTAAAAAACGGGATTCTAAAAATGAGCAAAAAAGTAGGAAAAAACCGCCTGTAAGTGACGCGGCCGGAGAACTAGCGATTCAATATGTTACGGCTCTTGGCGGAATAGATAATTTAAAGGTTATTGATGTTTGTCTTACTCGTTTGCGGTTAACCCTTAAAGATCTCAGTGTCGTAAATGAAGCCGAACTTAGAGCTTTAGGCGCTATGGGAG
>DATBNI010000404.1:0-3610 GCA_036554425.1 Psychromonas sp. | reverse complement strand
CAGGCGGTTACACTAGCATCATTAAATGTGGTTTCCGTACCGGTGACAAAGCTCCTATGGCTTACATCACCTTGGTAGACCGCCCAGTAGTTGCTGAAGACGAAGAGTAAATCCTAGTTTAAAGCGACATTAAAAAAGCCGGACCGTTGTTCGGCTTTTTTGTATCTGAAATTCATCCATTAGCTGTTATTAATTTTTCTTTTGCTGTAATTGCCATAACTTAGCATACTCGCCCTGCAGTGCTAGCAATTGTCTATGATTTCCCTGCTCGACTATTTCACCTTCTTTTATTACTAAAATATTATCTGCGTCGACAATAGTTGATAACCGGTGGGCAATGACCAAACTGGTATTATCTTTAGATACCTCGTTGATTGCAGTCATAATTTGTTGTTCACTGTAACTATCAAGCGATGAGGTGGCTTCGTCAAAGACTAAAATAGCCGGCTTTTTTAAAATAGTGCGCGCTATAGCAACACGTTGTTTCTCCCCCCCGGATAACTTTAACCCGCGCTCACCAACCACAGTTTGCCCGCCATCGGGTAAGTTATTAATAAAACTGCGCAAGTGTGCCAAGTCTATAGCATGTTCTATTTCAGTTTCACTCGCATCGGGCCGTCCATAGCGTATATTTTCAAGAATAGTATCATTAAATAAAACCGTATCCTGCGGCACGATACCGATAGCGCTGCGCAGGGATTGTTGAGTAACCTGACTGATATCTTGACCGTCGATTAAAATTCGCCCCGCTGTGACATCATAAAAACGAAACAGCAATTTCACTAAAGTGGATTTTCCGCCACCGCTCTCCCCCACGACCGCAACTTTTTGGCCTGATTTTACCGTAAAGGATATCTGCCTGAGAATGTCACGCTCTTGCTGATAAAAAAATCCGACTTGTTCGAAACTAATTTCACCTTTGGTTATTATTAATTCCCGGGCATTGGGTAAATCTTGAACCTGAGGTCTTTTCCTTAATAAGGTAAACATTTGCTCAATATTCGCCAGTGAACCGCGGATTTCCCGATACACAAAACCAAGAAAATTAAGCGGCATGAAAATTTGCATGGTGAAGGCATTAATTAGCACAAAATCCCCCAGGGTCATGCTGCCATCCCTAACCTGTAGCGCGGCAAGCGTCATCATTGCCGTCATTGCCGCAGCAATGATTAAAGCCTGTCCACCATTTAGGGTGAATAAAGATAGCCGGTTTTTACGCTTGGCCTGCTCCCATTTAGCGAGTTCCGTATCATAACGCTTAGCTTCATAGGCTTCATTACCAAAATACTTAACGGTTTCATAATTCAGCAAACTATCAATCGCGCGACTGTTACTTGTGGAGTCTGCAATATTTGCTTCTCTAATAAATTCGGTGCGCCATTGTGTTGCTTTTACCGAGTAAGCCGCATAACTAATGACCGCGAGCAGAATAACCAGCGCAAAGCTGAGCCCATAATTAAGCAGTAAAATAACCACTACGAAACTGAGTTCTAATAAAGTAGGAATAATATTAAAAATCATAAAACGCATCACAAAACTAATACCGGAAATGCCGCGTTCCATGTCCCGTGATAAACCGCCCGTTTGCCGATTTAAATGAAAGTCTAAATCTAAATCATGTAAATGTTTAAACACACTTAATCCCACCCGCCTCATGGTACGCTCGGTCACTCGGCCAAATAATGTATCACGCAACTCTCCAAATAACACTAATGCCAGCCTCAATACCCCATAGGCAACAACTAACATGATAGGTGCGGCGATTTCCTGCAGCTTGTTACCATCAAGATCGTCAACAATGTACTTTAAAATAAAAGGCAAACCGATAGTCGCAATTTTGGCAAAGAGTAAACACAATAAAGCTAAAAAAACACGTAGTCTGTATTCGGCAAGATAAGGGATAAGTGTTTTGAAAACTGACCAGTTTATCGAATCTGGTACGTCCGTATGTTGTCCGTGGCGCATTGAAGATCATCCATTAAAAATCAATTCCCCAACCCTAGGGGCTAGTAGGCAGATTGCCAGTAAAATAAATCCACTATCCGGGCTTGTTTAATATATTTAAGCAAGCCCGGATGCGCATAAGCACACCTTTTTAGAAATGCCGTTAACGTTTATCTACGGCAATATAATCTCTAGCTTCATTGCCACAATATATTTGTCTGGGCCTAGCTATTTTGTGGTCAGGATCGAGCAGAAATTCCTGCCATTGCGCCAACCAGCCAGTATTGCGCGCAATGGCAAACAGGACGGGGAACATCCCCACGGGGAAGCCCATTGCCTGATAAATCAAACCTGAATAGAAATCAACATTAGGGTAGAGATGACGGGAGATAAAATAGTCATCCTGCAGTGCAACCTTTTCCAGCTCCAAGGCAATATCCAGCAGTGGATTGACACCTGTTACGGAAAAAACTTCGCGCGCCAACTTTTTACAAATCTTCGCACGAGGATCATAATTTTTATAGACACGATGCCCAAAACCCATCAAACGCCCGGTTTTCCCCGATTTTACTGACTCAATAAACTCAGGGACACGCTCAACAGAGCCGATCTCCGCTAACATATGTAATACAGCTTCGTTCGCACCGCCGTGTAAAGGCCCGTAAAGAGCCGCTATTGCAGAGGAGGTCGCAGAGAAAGGATCGCTGTAAGAACTACCCACAGCGCGCATAGTGCTAGTACTGCAATTCTGTTCATGATCCGCATGCAGAATAAAAAGTACATTAATCGCTTTTTCTAAAATCGGATCGGGCTGGTATTTTAATTCACTTTTTTTCCATAACATATTCATAAAGTTGCCAACGTAGGACAGTTCCTGATCCGGGTAAACATAAGGCAGGCCAAGGCTATGGCGATAAGCAAAGGCTGCAAGGGTCGGCATTTTGGCAATTAAACGGCAAATTTGCTTATCCCTGCAAGCTTGATCATGAATATTCTTAGCATCTGGATAGAAAGTGGATAAAGCCCCCACAGTGCCGACTAAGGTACCCATAGGGTGTGCATCGTGATGAAAACCATCAATCAACTTTTTGATGTTTTCATGTACAAAAGTATGCTCGGTAATGTCATATTGCCATTCATCTAACTGAGTTTGGTTGGGTAACTCTCCATTTAATATCAGGTAGGCGGTTTCCAAATAAGTGCTGTTTTCTGCTAACTGCTCAATTGGATAACCTCGATAACGAAGTATGCCCTTCTCGCCATCGAGAAATGTCACACTACTTTGGCAGGAAGCGGTATTTGTATAACCAGGATCATAGGTTAACAGGCCAAAGTCTTGTTCCGATGATTTTATCTTCCGAAGGTCAAGCGCATTAATGGATGCGCCGTAATTAGGGTAGGTGCCATACTGAATAGGAATTTCGTAGCTTTTACCGGTACGGTTATCGGTAATTGTCAGACTTTGTACCTTCATAATATCACTCCCCTAATTCAATTCCCAATGAACCAATTTTGTTATATAGCCTAAAGTCTAGTCTCTTCTTACTTCTTTTCAACCACTTGAGTCATCAAAAAAGTACCCCTGAAGAGACTGCAACATTGATCCTGGATCGCTAATTTAAGATTTTCAGGTTATTTTTTCCGGCAGCTGATGAAGGATAAAAAT
>DATBNI010000403.1:0-16349 GCA_036554425.1 Psychromonas sp. | reverse complement strand
TCAGGATTCACAGGAAACATTTTTACCCTCTCGCTCAATTCGCCCCATATCTTTTTCATGATCAATAAAGGATGTTTTACCGTTGTAGCGACCTGCTATCTCATGGCCACTGGTTTTATGACAAGTTTGGCAACTGAAGTTAAGTTTTTCAGGGCTCATATGAACATCAAGGGAATGTACCGGATCAACCAGTGACATATCGGTATCACCATGTTTAACGCCGTTGCCACCGCCGCCATTTGCATGGCAGGCTAAACAGTTTTCCCGTTTAGGCGCGCCCACACTTTTGGCCACTGCTTTTAAATCGATAGCAGGTTGAAGGAAATCTCCTAACTGGGTATCTTCATAATAGGGGTGGCCGGACATAGCTGCTGATTTTTTGTAGGTTCCTGTGCCGTCGTGACACACTAAACAATCTACGTTCTCTTCCGACTCAAGGTCAAAGTCATCGTTACGCCAGCCATAACCCGCGTGACATTGCGTACAACTCGCATTACCTCGTGCGGCAACACAGTAGTTATTAAAGCCATTTTGGCTTTTACCAACCATTTTCCCGTCAACCTTGGCGGCCCATTTCCAATGGAAGGTTTGATGGATTTGTTTAGCCGCTTCGGTATGACATTCAAGGCAGGCTTCCGTCACATCAGGCGCATAATCAAAGTCCTGATCCAGTGACTCAAATTTTGAGTGGTCTGCGGTCATTGTGGATCGTTGTTGATCTGGCAGTTGAGCGTTTTCTGCACTGCAAACTGAGACTAATCCCAGCCAGCTTAGCAGTATCAATGATAAAAAAAGTTTATATTTCATAGCCATTTCCGTATGCCGATAACGATATATAATTCAATAGTAGTGTCGAATAAGATCTTGTTTTGATTGTGTCGCTGTTTAGTTAAGCAAAAGCTGTATTAGATCAATCTTTAATTGGTTTTGCTTAATTAGGTTTGTCTTAAGTAGTGTTTTTTGAATTAGATCACATGATTTTTTGTGGGTATAGTCGATAGCGATTTTAAAAACGATCGCTGAATGCGGGATAATTTACATAGAAATTAACAAAAGGCAGGTTTACAATGAAGGCCAAATTTAAGGAGAAACCATGATTAACCCTCAAAAATTAGAGCAGATAGCCAAACAGATAAGTGATGCTATGCCTGCTGGTGTAAAAAGTTTTGGTGAAGAAGCGGATCGTAAAATAAAACAAGTATTACAAGCACAATTGGGCAAACTGGACATGGTTAGCCGTGAAGAGTTTGATGTGCAGACACATGTTTTATTGCGTACGCGTGAAAAACTGGCCGCAATGGAAGCAAAGCTTGATGAGCTGGACAAAAAGTTTGACCAGGAAAAGCCTGCACAAGAAAATATCGAGAAATAAGATGAAAGAACAATATTTAAAAAATGCGGAAAAGTTTGTTGAACAGGTAACATCACAACAGCAGTTATTTGGTTTGTATGAAGAAACTCAGGGTTGGGCTAATTGCCATGCCCACGATAATAAAGATGCAACTGCTGTTTACCTGTTCTGGTCAGAGGCCGCATCGGCTGAAAAATTAATAAATGAAGAATGGGCTAACTATCAGGTTCAGGCCATTTCCCTGCCTGTCTTTTTAGAGTCCTGGTTGGATGGTATGCAGAAACAGCAGGTATTTGCAGGTGTTAACTGGGATGAAAATTTATATGGTTTGGAAATTGAAGCCATGGTATTGAAAAACTCTTTAATTGAAAAAGATCAAGAGTTAACTGACTAAGCGCAAATTAGCTTGGAAAAATTAAAATCCGATGATAACAATCATCGGATTTTAATTGCTATTACGAGATCTTTTTATTTTCTATTGTCCACAAATGCAGCAACTCCACTGCTATTGTTGCAGCCGCTAAGGCGGTGATCTCGCTATTATCATAGGCGGGGGCAACTTCCACTACATCCATCCCCACAATATTGATATCTGTTAATGTGCGTAATATTTTTAATATTTTATCTGTGCTTAATCCGCCGCATACGGGCGTGCCCGTACCTGGGGCAAAGGCCGGATCTAAACAATCAATATCAAAAGTAAGATACACAGGCATGTCCTGGACTTTCTCTTTAATAAAAGAGGCAATCTGCTCCGCGGACATATCATTAGCCTGGGGTGCAGTGATCAGATTAAAAGCGTGATCGCCTTCATTATAAGCCGTGCGGATCCCAATCTGTACGGACTTTTTTGGATCAATCAAACCTTCCCTGGGCGCATGATAAAACATAGTGCCGTGATCATAGGCACTGCCATTAGGATAAGTGTCCGTATGCGCATCAAAATGTATTAAGGCCATTTCCCCAAATTTTTGATGATGGGCACGCAACAAGGGTAGGGTCACAAAGTGATCCCCCCCGAGTGATAAAACGGCTTTCCCGGAAGACAGTAACTGCGTTGCTGCAGCTTCTACCTTTTGAGTAAACTCATTAGCATCACCTGTGCTGTAAACTAAATCTCCGGCATCAATGATATTGCTCTGCTTTAGAAGATTAAATTTCCATGGGAAGCGTTTGCCTTCCCATGCCAGATTAATCGATGCCTGACGTATTGCAGTTGGCCCCATACGTGCGCCGGAGCGTCCTGTTGTTGCTAAATCAAAGGGTAAACCTAAGACCGCAATATCGGCATCCGTAGAAAGCGGATCTGCCGGCATAGGCAGACGTAAAAAAGTCATCGCATTTGAGTAAATGGAATTATCGACTTGGTTAAAAATAGGATTCATTGTGATCGTCTCTCCAGCCTAAAAATCTTCTAAATAGGTGTAACCCTGTAAACCGGTAATTAATTCATTAATGGCACTTTCGCGCTCTTCAACGGGTAATTTTCTATTTACCAATTCTGCATAGGTTTGTTTGAACTCTTCGGCATTTAAGTTCACGTAACGCAGCATATCTTCAACGCTGTCACCCTCATTTACTTCAGTGAGTTCAGCTTCGCCGGTCTCGTTGACCATCACCACTGCACTGTGTGTATCACCAAATAAATTGTGCATATCCCCGAGGATTTCCTGATAAGCCCCGACCAGAAAAAAGCCCATTAAATAGGGTTTATCTTCCTGCCATTGTGGTACTAATAAGGTGCTTTCAATGCCTTGACCGTCTACATAACTCTCGATTGCACCATCGGAATCACAGGTAATATCGAGTAAAACAGCCCGTTTTTTTTGTGCCGATTGTAAATTATTTAAGGGCAATATAGGGAAAACCTGATCTATTCCCCAACTGTCCGGCAATGATTGGAATAATGAAAAATTAACAAAAAATTTATCCGCCAACTTTTCGGTTAAATCATCAATAATGGGCCGATGGAAACGGTTTTTATTATCCATTAACTCGTTAAGCTCATAACAAACACGTAAATTGACCTGCTCAGCCCACGCGCGTTGCGACAAGTTAATTAACCCGGAACCAAATTGGCTATGCACTTCAGCAAGGTCATTTTGGGTATCATGGTAAATTTCGATCAGGGCGCGATCGTCATTACGGGTATGCAATTGCTCCCAGGATAGCCACATGTTCTTGAGCAACAGAGAATCATTCTCATTGGGTTTCTCAAGCTGTTCGGGTTCGTAAGACTCAGCGCCAATCACATTGGAAATTAATACCGCGTGATGGGCT
Source organism: Psychromonas sp. (assembly GCA_036554425.1). Lineage (GTDB taxonomy): Bacteria > Pseudomonadota > Gammaproteobacteria > Enterobacterales > Psychromonadaceae > Psychromonas. The sequence continues at coordinate 12,718 of DATBNI010000403.1, read as the reverse complement.
GTCAGCGAGCGTCCTGATTCTGAAATAATCATCGGCACGGGTTGATCGTAGCTTTTACAAATATCGCCTATGGTATAAACGATATTGTTAGCATATTCCGCTAAGCTGTAATTCATCGAATTATGAGATTGGCTGCGCGTACCATCGTAGTCAACGGCTAATCCGCCGCCCACATCCATGCATTTAATTTCTGCCCCTAGATGGCGTAATTCACAATAAAATCTGGCCGCTTCGCTGACACCTAAACGGACATCGCGGATATTTGCTATTTGTGATCCTAAATGGAAGTGAACAAGCTGCAGTGTATTGAGTTTATTATTTTCTTTTAATACTGCCAGAACCTTTAATACCTGTGAGGCAGATAAACCGAATTTTGATTTTTCGCCACCGCTTGCCTGCCATTTACCTTTACCCTGTGACGCTAAGCGCACGCGTATGCCTAAGCGAGGCTCTACATTGAGTTTTTTTGCTTCACTTAAAATCATTTCCAGTTCAGACATTTTTTCTAAAACAAGATGTACTTTGTGGCCCAGTTTTTCACCTATTAGCGCTAAACGTACATATTCTCTGTCTTTGTAGCCGTTACAGACAATCACCGACGAGGCTTTTTGTGCCAAAGCCAGTACGGCTAATAATTCGGCTTTACTGCCGGCTTCAAGGCCAAGTTGTTTAACTTCTTTATTGTCTTGACTGGCTAGAATTTCATTAACAACTTCACGCTGCTGATTTACTTTAATAGGGTAAACCAGTAAATATTTTTCATCATACTGATACTGTTCGATTGCATCGTTAAATACTTCACATAAACCATTCACTCTTTGATGAATGATTTGCGGAAAACGCACTAAAGCAGGAAGAGATAATCCCTTTTCCTGTATTTTTTCTGCTATATCACTAATAACAATTGTCTGCTCCGGATGACCACTTTTAGGGGAGACGTAAACATTCCCGTCATCATTAATACCGAAGTAGCCCTGGCTCCAGTGACGCACGTTGTAGCAATCACGAATATCATCAAGTGAAGTTGTTTTTTTCATTTAAGTTCCTAGATTAAAATGATATCACCATAAGGGTGATTTTAACGTGCCAGAATAAATATCCGCAATCTAAAGTCAAACGAATAAAATAATATTTTTCAATTAAATTATTATGTTGCCGGGGAGTGATCTATATAGTATTGGGAGGGGGTAAGTCAATAAAACAGATCAATGGGATGTCTTATATATGCTTGAACAAGGATTATTAACTTTGGACTCCAATTAAAGGAAGTCCAACGTTATTTATATGAGTTGCAGTGAAGTGAAGAGCAGATCTGTTGGGCTTTCTGATTCTCTTTTATTCTTCCGGGTAGGTTCCCCAGCCATCATAATCAATTGAGAATGACTGTGCGAGTAGCACTAACTTTTCAATATCTTCCATAATAGCTTCTTCATCTAAATTCATTTCGACAGTCACATCAAAACTCAAGATGATGGAACCATCCTCTAATTCACATTCTTCAGGATCGGTGACTTCATAGCCTTTTTTAAAGCAGGCAATAGCGGCTTTTTCCAGAAGATCAAAATCACTGCAGGAAAGATGATGCTCTATCATATAGACAGCGTCAGGGTTGCTGCCATCTTCTAAAATGGCTTCTACAATTTCTTCCGTTTCTTCGCGAAACTCGGCCAGTAACTCTTCTAAACTTAATGCGTTTTCCATTCTTAATTCCTCTTAATCGCTGCTGTCTGAGTTGGTGTCAGGACGGTTTACTTCTTGATTTAACTGGTGGTATTTTTCTAACATAATAGCGTGAGAGTCTTCCATTAAGCGGCGGATTTCACGTTTTTTATACCGGGTAATATCAATGGGATCTAACATTTCAACGATCACTTCACCATTATCCCAACGGTTGAGATCCACCTGATTATGGGTATTTGAAGTCACAATGGGTACAATATTGACACCGGCTTGCAGTGCCGTATGAAATGCCCCCATTTTAAAAGGTAACAAACCCCGACCGCGACTGCGGGTACCCTCCGGAAATATCCATACCGCCAAATTTTTAGCGCGCATTTGATCCACTACTTCCTTAATAGTATTACGTGATTTATTTTTATTATCTCGGTGAATTAATATGTTACCCGTTAGCCAGTAGATGAGCCCAAAAAAGGGTATCCACACCAAACTTTTTTTACCTATAGTCACTGAACCGGGCTGCATAGCTCCGGACACAGTCACCATATCATAGCTGTTCTGGTGATTTGCAAGGTATATGACTGAGCCGTTATTTTTGGCACTTTCAGGAATACGTATGGTCACTTTTAATCCGAATAACCAGGATAGTTTGCTAAATAACATGGCAAAATGATAAGTGTTCTTGGGATTTCGGGGGCTGAATAAGCAGTAGAATAATGAATAAATGGTCATCAGTATAATGATCACAAACAGTATTAGGGCGCGAATAATAAATAACATAATATTAAGAGTCTCTTGAATGTAGTTGCGCAGCTTCAATAATTTCGATTTTATCTACGCGTTGTAAACCGCGCGGCAGTTTGCTGCCACGTCGGCCTCGTTCGCCTTGATAATGAGCTAAATCACTGGCCTTTAAAGTAAGTTTACGTTTGCCTGCATGCAGGGTGACAGAACTTGTTCGCGGGATAATTTCCAGCATAGTAACAAACTCTTCACGTTTAATCGCTTTAGCAGAAGTGATGTTGATCATCCTATTCCCTTTACCTTTGCTTAAGCTGGGTAAGCTGTTGACCGGGAAGAGTAATAAACGTCCTTCATTGCTGATGGTTAAACACCAGTCATCGTCAGCACCGGTCAATTTTTTGGGTGGCATTAATTGCGCGTTAGGGGTGAGGTTAATCAGTGTTTTACCGTTTTTGTTGCGGCTATTGATATCGCTGAATTTGGCAATAAATCCATAACCATGATCACTGCTGATAAGGTAACGGTCTTCTTCATCGCCAATCAATGCACACACAAAAGGCACATTTTCATTTTGATTAAATCGCCCCGTTAGCGGCTCGCCCTGTGAACGTGCAGATGGCAGAGAGTGCACATCTAATGAATAGGCGCGCCCGCTTGCATCAATAAAAATGCAGCTTTGATTACTGCGTCCTTGTACCTTAGTCAGGAAGTCGTCCCCGGATTTATAATTTAATGCTTGTGCGTCAACATCAAATCCCTTGGCCGAGCGAACCCAACCTTGGGTTGATAATACAACAGTCACGGTTTCACTGGGCATTAACTCTTTTTCGGTGAGTGCTTTTGCTTCAATTCGTTCAATCAGCGGCGAGCGTCGATCATCGCCATATTTTTGTGCATCTGCCTGGATCTCTTTTTTAACCAGAGTGTTTAAACGTCGCTCTGAGCCTAATAAACGTTCTAATTTTGTTTGCTCATCGCTGAGCGTATCCATCTCCGCACGGATTTGGATTTCTTCTAACTTGGCGAGTTGGCGAAGTTTAATTTCTAAAATAGCATGTGCTTGTATGTCTGAGAGCTCAAAACGAGACATTAATTCCGCTTTTGCATCATCACAAGTTCTGATGATTTCAATGACTTCATCTATGTTTAAATAGGCGGCTAATAACCCCTCTAAAATATGCAGGCGCGCTAAAATTTTGTCTAAGCGAAACTGCAAACGGCGACGCACTGTCTTCATCCGGTAAACTAACCACTCGTTTAAGATTTTCACTAAACCTTTAACCTGCGGACGCTGGTCCAGCCCCAACATATTGAGGTTAACTTTATGATTCACCTCTAAATCCGTTGAAGCAAACAGGTGGTGCATTAATCCTTCAATATCAATTCTATTGGAGCGCGGAATGATCACTAATCGGGTAGGGTTTTCATGATCAGATTCATCGCGTAAATCAGCAATCATGGGTAATTTTTTATCCTGCATCTGTTTGGCTATTTCTTTAAGAATTTTGCCGCCGGAAACGCGATGGGGAAGGGCAGTAATAACGATTTCACCATTTTCTACCGTGTAGACGGCGCGACTCTTGAAGCTGCCCCTGCCGGTTTCGTAAATTTTCTTTATGTCACTGTTAGGGGTGATGATTTCAGCTTCGGTCGGATAATCAGGTCCTTGTACAAAGGCCATTAAATCATTCAGGTTTGCTTTGGGATTGTCAATCAAATGACAGCAGGCAGCCGCGACTTCGCGGACGTTATGCGGCGGGATATCTGTTGCCATACCCACTGCAATACCGCTAATACCGTTTAACAGTATATGCGGTAAACGCGCCGGTAATAACACCGGCTCTTTCATGGTGCCGTCAAAATTGGGTTTCCAATCCGTGGTGCCCAGGGCTACTTCTGAGAGTAATAATTCTGAAAATGCAGATAAACGCGATTCAGTGTAACGCATCGCGGCGAAGGACTTAGGATCATCGGGTGCCCCCCAGTTGCCCTGCCCGTCTATTAAAGGATAACGGTAGGAAAAGGGTTGTGCCATCAATACCATGGCTTCGTAACAGGCGCTATCACCATGGGGATGGTATTTACCCAATACATCACCGACAGTACGGGCTGATTTTTTATGCTTGGCAAGTGCCGATAATCCCAGTTCAGACATGGCATATATGATCCGTCTTTGAACGGGTTTTAATCCATCACTGATATGCGGCAGTGCTCTGTCCATGATTACATACATGGCATAGTTGAGATAGGCATCCTCGGTAAATTTAGTTAGAGGCAGCTTTTCAATACCTTCTAAGCTTAAATCTAATATATTACTCATGTGAAACGACCCTGTTTATTGGCGTAAAAAAGCGCTTATTATAACGTTTTTGCGTGCTAAGGAAAAATGAAAATGACATAGGGTCTTATAATAGAAAATAAAACCATCTTATAGACCAGGTTCAACAGACTCTGGTTTATAAGAGATGAAAATAGCTTTTTTGTGCGATTTTATGTCATTTTTTTACAACATGGTGATCGGGAAAAGTTGTCATTTTCTTGTCTGGTAGTAGCCAGAAATTTTAAATTAAGCGCTTAAACGAACAGCCGCATAAGCGCTTATATTTATACCAAAGGAACTAAAAAGGTGATCAGTCTAACTTGTTAAAATCAACTCTAACTGTGTTGTGAATTTTGAAGTGAGAACAACTATCTCCTGCAATTCACGCCTTGTTAGTGTTAATTTTTCCTGTGTAATACTTGATCACTTCATTAATTCCTTTGGTATTTTTAAAGCATTGAGAATGCTTTTTTAGCGGCAATTAAAGTATCTTCAATATCTTGATCGCTGTGGGCTAAAGATAAAAATCCAGTTTCAAAAGCTGAGGGTGCGAAATAAATACCCTGTTCGAGCATCAGGTGAAAGAATTTTTTGAATTTTTCTGCGTCACAGGCGCAGGCCTGGGCGAAATTGCTAACCTGTTGCTCTTCGGTAAAAAAGAAACCAAACATGCCACCCACATAATTTACGGCTAAGGGCACATTTTCTTCTTTTGCAACGCGCTGTAAACCTAATGCTAATTTTTCTGTTTTTTCGGCAAGCTGTGCATATTCCGGTCTATCAAGGGCTGTTAAAGCCGCTAACCCCGCATGCATAGCAATCGGGTTACCCGACAGTGTGCCTGCTTGATATACCGGACCCGTAGGTGCGATATGCTGCATGACTTTTTTACTGCCGCCAAATGCCCCCACCGGCATGCCACCACCTATCACTTTGCCCAAGGTGGTTAAATCAGGTTTGATATTGTAATAAGCCTGCGCGCCGCCCAAAGCAACACGGAAGCCTGTCATGACTTCATCTAAAATTAATAAGGCCTCATTAGCGTCGCAGATCTGTCTTAATCCTTGTAAAAATCCTTCTTGAGGAGGAATACAGTTCATATTACCTGCAACCGGCTCGACTATGATGCAGGCGATTTGATCTTTATACTCAGTAAAGAGTTGCTCTACAGAGGCTAAGTCGTTATAGGTTGCTGTCAGGGTATGTTTGGCAAAATCAGCCGGAATACCGGGAGAGCTTGGTTGGCCTAATGTGAGTGCACCTGATCCCGCTTTGACCAATAATGAATCAGAGTGGCCGTGATAATTACCTTCAAACTTTAAAATCTTGTCTCGGCCTGTGTAACCTCGCGCTAAACGTATGGCGCTCATGGTGGCTTCAGTCCCTGAGCTGACCATCCGCAGCAGCTCCATTGACGGCACTAAACTTTTAACTTTTTCCGCCATGATGACTTCTATTTCGGTCGGGGCACCAAAACTTAAGCCATTTTCAGCAGCAGCAATAACAGCCGCTTTAATAGCAGGATGATTATGCCCTAAAATCATCGGGCCCCATGAGCCGACATAATCAATATAGGGTTTTTTATCAACATCATAAAGGTAAGCACCCTGTGCCTTTTCAATAAATATAGGGCCACCACCAACGCTGTTGAATGCGCGAACCGGAGAGTTAACACCCCCTGGAATAATTGCCTGTGCCCGATCGAAAAGTTGCTTAGAGATGCTCATAAAAGTCCTATCAAAGATCATTAAATTAGTCTGCTATGATAACAAATCCTGCATTTAAGTATATATGAGAGTTGATCGCCGTTTTTTATTTTAGTTATTGATTAATTTGTTATTTATGACCCTGTTAAGTTGTTTTTTGAGCTAAATCATATTATTTTAGAACGATGTTTTTATATAATATTCATCTTGTGTTCACGTTTGAGGCTTTTGAGCGACGAGTTGCACTCTTCTTATCTTAAAAATAGTTGTCTTTATTGAATGAATCAGAAAACACCAAGCTCCTCTGTCAGTATCCCAAAGCGTTTTATTACTCATTTTTTTACCCGTAAAAGTAGTGCCTTACTGATGTGGCTATCTGTGATGATCGGTACCTTGGCGGGGGGGGCTGCCGCACTTTTTGATCTGGGTATTATCTGGATCAGTGCGCTGCGTTTGCAGTTTATTGCAACTTACGGTGATTCAGACATTCCTTTATGGTTAGTCGCAATTCCTATCTCCTCGATGATGGCGGGGCTTGCTTTTTATATCACCCATAGATTTGCCCCGGAAGCCAGCGGCAGTGGTATTCCTGAAATAGAAGGGGCAATGGAAGGGATGCGCCCGGTTCGCTGGAAACGCGTGCTCCCGGTTAAATTTGTCGGTGGTTTACTCGCGCTCGGCAGTGGCATGGCACTGGGACGGGAAGGCCCATCAGTTCAGCTGGGTGCCAATATCGGACGGATGATCTCTGATACCTTTAAAGTAGATAAACTCGATGCGCAAGCTCTGTTGGCCGCAGGTGCCGCAGGTGGTTTGGCCGCTGCATTTAATGCGCCACTCGCTGGTATCATGTTTGTTATCGAAGAGATGCGCTCACAATTTAACTACAGTTTAAGTTCAACCAAAAGTGTATTTCTGAGTGCGGTAATGGCCACTATAGTAATGCGCTTAATGAGCGGTCAACAGGCTGTTGTCGAAGTGACTTCTTATTCACATCCGGATTTAATGTCGTTGTGGTTATATCTGTTATTAGGTTTTTGTTTTGGCGTGATTGGTATTTTGTTTAATAAAATGGTGCTTTCTACATTAGATATGTTCCTCTTCATTCATAAAAGTCAGCGTTGGCGTTTTGTTGCGATCGGTTTGTTTTTAGGAGCAGTTTTTGGTGCGTTATCGGTTTTAGAGCCTGAGCTTGCATTCAGCGGCCTCGAGCTCATTCCTGAGGTTGAGGGGGGACATTTTCTTGCCGGCACCTTAATGGTTATTTTCCTGTTCCGCATTTTAACCTCTCTGCTTAGTTTTAGCTCCGGTGCGCCGGGTGGTGTGTTTGCACCTACCTTAGCACTGGGCACTTTATTTGGTATGTTATTTGGTTTAGCTTGCCATGCTTTATTTCCCGAAATTGTGACTGAGCCTGGCACATTTGCCATTGCGGGTATGGGGGGACTGTTTGCCGCCACCGTGCGCGCACCGATCACCGGGATATTGTTAGTGATTGAAATGACCAGTAATTATGAGATGATTTTACCCTTAATAGTGACCTGTTTAGGCGCGACTATGGTTGCACAAACGCTTGGCGGACGTCCCATTTACACGCAATTATTAGAACGGACAATGCGGCTTTCAATGCGCCAAAAACGTGAAGAACAAGTGCGCAAAGCGATGGTTCATCTCGAGCGTAGCCAAAGATAATTTTTAAGGATCTTTTCGGGTTACTTGGCGATAGATAATTTAACTTTATTTGATTGAGTTAATACTTGAACTAGTTAGTCAGGTACTGGATAATGTTATTCTGCTTATACATTATTAGAGGTTACGATGACATCCGAAGTCGAAATGGCAATGCCAATCTATTTTAGCGATAGTGCTGCAAATAAAGTCAAAGGACTGATTGTAGAAGAAAAAAATCCAGCGTTAAAATTACGTGTTTACGTAACCGGTGGAGGCTGTTCCGGGTTTCAATATGGTTTCACTTTTGATGAGAAAGTAAATGAAGACGACACCTTAATCGAAAATAGCGGTGTAACTTTATTGATTGATCCAATGAGTTTGCAATATTTAGTCGGCGGCACAGTTGATTATACCGACGGGTTAGAAGGATCGCGATTTTTTGTTAATAACCCAAATGCAACGGCGACTTGCGGCTGCGGCTCTTCTTTTTCAATGTAACTTCTATAACTATACCTATTCTAGTTCTATATACTGAGTTTATACCTTGAGATAGATTGGGTATAAACCAGTTTAACAAACAAATAAATGCCTGTTCAACTGGTTTGCTTATATTAACTGCAACTTCCAACAACGTCATTTCTAACAAAAAGATTACTTCATTCAACCCCTTTCTCGGTTATTAACTCGCGCAGTGTTTTTTTATCAACTAAATTATAAGTTGTTAATAAAATTGAGGCTCTCTTATGTTTGCTCGCATTGCTCATTTTTTTTCGTTGCGTCCTTATTGGCTGGCGTTGCTTATCAGCGGCTTATTATTTTTTTGGATGTTTTCCGGCAGTGAGGAAAACAGCTCCCCTGCAACAGAAACAAAAACCCAAGAAAGCCTTCCTCAAGTGCAAATAACCCATTTTATTCCTCAACAAATGACTAAGTCATTAACCTTATATGCGCGCAGTGAGGCTGAAAGTCAGGTGATAGTCAGGGCTGAGGTTGCAGGTGCAATCAGTAAAACTTATGTTGAAAAAGGCAACTATGTCAAAATTAACAATAACCTGGCGGAGATAGATAAAAATGAGTTACCTTTCCGGCTTGAACAAGCCGAAGCCCTGCTCGATGAAAGACAGTTAAATTATAACGCAGTCAAATCCTTAAATGCCAAAGGCTTACAAGCTGACATTCGTTTAGCGGAAGCAAAAAGTTTATTATTGGCGGTCAAATCTGACCTTGCACTATTAGGCTTAACCTTAAAACACACTCATGTTATTGCGCCCTTTACGGGTATTCTGCAGGATCAATTTGTTGATCAAGGAGATTATGTACAGATTGGTGATCCCCTTTTTAGTCTCGAAAATATTGATCCTATCGTTTTTCGGGGGGATACAACTGAGCATTATGTTAGCCAATTAAGGTTAAACCAAGCGGTAAAGGCAACGCTATTATCCGGCGAGGTATTAACCGGTAAATTGACTTATATCGCGTCAATAGCAGATCCGCAGAGCAGTACTTTTCGTGTTGAGGCGGAGTTTGCTAATCCGGATATAAAAATTTTTTCCGGCATCAGTGTACAGCTCTCTATTCCTCTTTATTCTGTACAAGCGATTTACCTCTCGCCTTCCGCTTTAGCATTGGATAAAGAGGGCAATTTAGGGGTTAAATTAGTAGAGAATGAGCAGGTTCGTTTTAAAAAGATTAATCTGGTTGAGACAGATATTAATGGCGTTTGGTTAACAGGTTTTGCGGGTGAAGTAGATATCATCACCTTAGGGCAGGGTTTTGTAAAATCGGGTGATTTCGTGCAAGCGACGAAAGCGGAGAAATAATCATGGTAGGGATTATTGAGGGAGCATTATCACGCAAACGTGTGGTATTAATGTTGTTAGCTTTTTTATTAACAGCTGGTCTTTCTGCTTATATTAATATCCCTAAAGAGGCCGAGCCTGATGTACCCATTCCCATTATATATGTCTCTGTACACCATGAAGGGATCTCACCGGAAGATGCTGAGCGTTTACTGTTACGTCCCCTAGAGCAGGAATTGCGCGGTATTGAGGGGATTAAGGAGATGAAATCCACGGCCAGTAGCGACTATGCATCCATTGTTTTGGAGTTTTATGTTGGTATTGATATCAAAGATGCGTTGATTAATGTGCGTGAGCAGGTGAATCAGGCAAAGGGTAAATTGCCCCAGGAAGGTGATGAGCCGATTGTTAAGCAAGTGACCTTGGCAACGGAAAATCCCGCGCTCACTATTTTATTATCCGGCAGTGCGCCGGAGCGAGCGATGGTTACTCTGGCACGAACTCTGCGTGATAATATCGAAGGATTTGCGGAAATTTTAGAGGTTAAAATAGGGGGGGATCGTGAAGAAATGGTGGAGATTTTAGTTGATCCGCTGTTAATGGAAAGTTACCAGCTTAATATGAATGATATCTACAGCTTGGTTTCCCGTAATAACCGTCTTGTTGCCGCCGGCATCATGGATACCGGTAAGGGGCGTTTTCCAATTAAAGTCCCGTCTGTTTTTTCAACCATTAAAGATGTCATGGGGATGCCGATTAAGGTTAGCGGAGACAGGATATTAACCTTTGCTGACGTTGCCCAAATTCGCCGCACCTTTAAAGATCCCTCCGGCTTTGTCAGGGTTAATGGTTTACCGACTATTTCACTGGAAGTGGTTAAACGTCCGGGTGAAAATATCATTGCGACTGTTGATAAAGTTAAAGCCTTTATTGTTGATAATGAAGTCTTATTGCCAAATAATATCCGCATAAGTTACGCAGGAGATCGCTCTAAAGATGTAAAAATCATGCTAAACGACTTACAAAATAATGTTCTTAGCGCAGTATTATTAGTGGTCATTGTGATTATTGCTATTCTTGGTGTCAGAAGTGCGGCATTGGTTGGTATCGCTATTCCCGGTTCCTTTTTAACCGGCATCTTAGTACTTTGGATGTCTGGCATTACGGTTAATATAGTGGTGTTATTTGCACTGATTATGGCGGTGGGTATGTTAGTCGATGGCGCAATAGTGGTCACTGAATTTGCCGATCGGGAAATGACAGCCGGGACACCTCGTCATAACGCTTACCTTAACGCAGCCAGGCGCATGGCATGGCCTATTATTGCATCAACAGCAACCACGCTGGCAGCTTTCGCTCCTTTATTATTTTGGCCCGGTATTACCGGTGAATTTATGAAATACCTGCCCCTCACTTTAATTGCAACCCTAACGGCTTCCCTGGCGATGGCGCTGATCTTTGTGCCTGTCCTGGGCAGTGTTTTTGGCAAACCGCGCTTATTATCGACAAAAGAAAAAAATAACGCACTATTGGCAGAAAACGGCAACTTATTAAAGTTAACCGGTTTTACCGGTTTTTATGTAAAAACACTCAATAAAGCCATTAAAAGTCCCTGGATGGTCTTGTTTTTCACCAGTGCTGTTGCCATTTCCGGCGTTGTTTTGTTCGCAAAATCAAATTTAGGCGTAGAGTTTTTTCCGCAGGTTGAGCCATCGGGTATTAATATTAAAGTGCGCTCCTATGGCGATTTTTCAATCCATGAGCAAGATCAGATTATGTCTGTTATTGAGCAAAAAATATTACCTCTGGGTAATGAAATTGATACGCTTTATCTTAAAACGGGTGATACCACGGGGGAATTGATTGGCAGTATGCGTCTTAATTTAGTTGATTGGCAAAACAGACGCAGTGCAACGGACATTATTGCCGATCTGCATGAGCGTATAAAAGATCTGCCCGGGGTTGAGATTGAGATAATAAAAGACCAGGCAGGCCCGCCCGGCGGTAAGGCCTTACAAATTGAAATAGGCTCAAGGTACCCGGAACTATTACAGGAAAATACCGATAAAATTCGCCATGCGCTGCTGGAAAAACCGTATTTTATCAATATTGAAGATGATGGTGAAAAACCGGGTATTGAATGGCAATTTATAATTAATCGCGCCGATGCAGCGCGTTATGGGGCTGATGCTACCTTGCTGGGAAGTAGCGTGCAGTTTTTAACCAACGGGCTGATGCTAGGGAGCTACCGTCCAGATGATGTTGATGACGAGTTAGATATTCGTGTCCGTTATCCGGAGAATGAAAGGACATTAAGTAAACTTTCAGCGCTCCGTATACAGACCAGTGCAGGGCAGGTGCCGGTCAGTCATTTTGTGTCGCTTATACCATCCGTAAAACAATCCTCAATAAAAAAAGTGGATAGCCGCATTGTAATGACGGTAAGTGCAGATATGGCCGAAGGTTATAACTTAAGTCTTATATTACCGGCGCTTGAAAAAGAGTTACTCGGTTTAGCGCTGGATCCTCGCATCAGTTTGAAAGTGCGTGGCGAAAATGAAGATCAGCAGGAAGCCGCCGCGTTTTTAAAAAATGCTTTTATGGTTGCCCTTGCTGTAATGGCCCTGATTTTAGTACTGCAATTTAACTCTTTTTATCAAGCCTTTTTAATTTTGAGCGCGGTTGTTTTTTCAACTACCGGGGTCTTTTTCGGCTTGTTTTTAAGCCAAAGTGCTTTTGGCATAGTGATGTCGGGCATCGGTGTTATTGCTCTGGCGGGGATAGTGGTCAACAATAATATT
>DATBNI010000196.1:0-2187 GCA_036554425.1 Psychromonas sp. | reverse complement strand
TCATTTTTTAAAGAGCAAGCTGAAAATGAGAAATGCTATCGCCTCGTCAGCTGCATAAAATCAGGAATACCTTCATGAGCAAAATTAAAGACTCGGGATACAAAGCACTCTCAATAGTTGAAGACATAGGGCTGATCATTATTTCCATTGCAACAGTAATAGCAATGATCTTTGAAATTGGAATAATGATTAAAGCCATGGAAGTCACTTTATCAGATCTTTTATTACTCTTTATATACCTGGAAGTCTTGGCGATGGCTTCAATCTATCTTAAGTCCGGACGGTTACCCGTTCGCATGCCCCTTTACATTGCCATAGTGGCGATGGCACGTTACATGATTCTTGACATGAAGAACTTAGATACCTTAAGAATGCTTGGTCTTGCGGGCGCAATATTTATTCTTGCTTTAACTGTCTTTGTGGTGCGATATGGCCATACAAAGTTTCCTTATGAGGATAAAGAAGGCAGCTAAGCAAATCAATAAAAATCATTGCACCCTTAGTGCATCAAGCAGGTTTACTGCTACCCCCTGTATCGAACGTTGCGCCCTTGGCAGGCGCTGTTTTAACTGGCAAGTTGCCTTCTGTCGTAATGGGCGTTTACATATTCAAGCGTTCTGCCGCTTTTATGGCCTAGGCAGTAGATAAATCGGCAGCACAAAAACGAAGATGGAAAAAAAACTTACCTTTATTCTTTCTTATTGGCGGTTGCTTTTTTTTGCATAAAAAACATTGCGGCATAAATAAAATAGAAAGAAATTCAAAACCCTTTATCGGGTGACTGTGATGATCAATATAGCCGCTTTATTCTGCCTGCTAAGCGCAAAAGGCACTGACTTTATTAACAATATTCTCCGCCATCTCTAATCAGCTATCAGGTGATAAGCGTCCTGGAAAATGCAGTTAATGTCCGTACATCAAACTTTTCTACTTTTTATTTTTTCTTTTTTTTATCTGTTTTGGCGGGGAACTTTTTATCAATATCACTGCCATCAGAATTGCTTTGTCAGCATCGCCTGAAGCTCTGCGTTTTCTTGTTCTGGAACCCTACTCCGATGGGCTTTTCTGTGATTGGAAGTTTCTATTGAAAACAAAAAAACCGGCAGTAAAACTTATCAATAAAGCCGCGGATTTGGATGCGGATAGGGGCAGTTAAATCCCTCTGATCCGGCAAGCGCGGGAAAATAATCTCAACAATCCAGCCATATAACCTGTATGGTTATTTGCAGTCTCTCCCGTCTTAGGCCCAGTACTAGACGGAAAACTTTCGATATATTCTCTTCACGCAGGGACACTGAAAATAAAAGGAATATTGCACAGCGTGGCGCGGATCGAAGAACGCAATTTTTGGCAATAACATGACCATTGCCATTCAATTATCGAGATCAATTAGCAATAATAAAAAAATCTTATTGGAGAAACACTTTGAATACAAACAAACACTACTTAAAACGAACCCTATGGATAAGCTCGATCATGCTTACCGGACTTATCGCCGGCTGCAATAGCGGCAGTGACAGCAGCACAGAAAACTCAGGATCCACAGTGATTTCGACCAATCCGGCAGACGGCGACAAAGCTGCACCGCTTAACCATAAAGTGATAGCGACTTTCAGTGAAGCTATGGATGCTACAACCATTGATACGCAAAGCTTTAGCGTAAAAGATGCAGGTGGGGCCGCGCTGAGCGGTGTCATTAACGTTGATGCAGCATCCCACAGCGCAAGCTTTACGCCAGCAGGCAGCGGTTTTGCGGCCGGCACAGACTACACTGCTACCCTGACCACTGCGATAAAAAGCACCGCAGGCAGCATAGCACTGGCCAATAATTATGTCTGGCATTTTACCAGCGGCACGGCAGCAGATATTGCTGTTCCTAGTGTAACCTCGACTAACCCGGTTGCTGGAGCTACTGGCGTTGTACTTAATCGCGCTGTCACTGCGAATATAAGTGAAGCCCTTGACCCTGCTACAGTCAATGCAGCGACCTTTACTATAAGCCCGGCAGTTTCAGGTGTTGTAAGCTACAGCGACAAGGAGGCAACTTTTACCCCGAGCAGTAATCTGGCTATCGACACAACATATACTGTCACGCTGACAGCGGGAATTAAAGACCTTGCAGATAATGCACTAACAGCTAAGAGCTGGAGCTTTATGACCGGTTCAACAATTGCTCAAGGACCTGCT
>DATBNI010000183.1:0-2418 GCA_036554425.1 Psychromonas sp. | reverse complement strand
GCATTAAGCTCACCTAACACAAGTTAACGTGGAATATCCGATGATAAAAATAAAAGAACTCACCCGCCTTTACCAAATCAATAAAACAGTGATTGAATACGGTTTAATCGAACTGCTCCCTAAAGAGCATGTGCCATTAATCTATCGTTTTATATGCGCTTGTCTGTTTTGGATTAGCAAGAAGCATCAAGGCAAGAGTTTACCCGAACGATTACGTTTAAGCTTGCAGTCGCTGGGGCCTATTTATATTAAACTTGGGCAAATGTTATCCACCCGCCGTGATTTATTACCCCCTATTTACGCAGAACAACTGGCATACCTGCAGGACAATGTCCCTCCTTTTTGCGGTGAACTGGCGATTGAGCAGATAGAAAAATCCTTTAATCAGCCGATTGACAGCATTTTTGATGATTTTAATAAAGTCGCGCTTGCCTCCGCATCTATTGCCCAGGTGCATACGGCGACATTAAAAGAAGATGGCCGGGCCGTTGTGGTTAAGGTCACCCGCCCCGGCATTGAAAAAACTATCCAGGCAGATTTACAGCTAATGAAGTGGTTAGCGTCTTTGATGCAGCGGTTTTTAAAAGAAGCAGAGCGCCTGCGCCCGGTTGAAGTGATACATGAATATGAAAAAACCATTATTGATGAAATAGACCTGATGCGCGAAGGGGCGAATACCATTCAATTACGGCGCAACTTTTTAAATTCCAAGCTACTTTATGTCCCTGAAATCTATCCGGATTATTGTGCTAAAAATGCCTTAGTGATGGAAAGAATTTATGGTATTCCGGTTTCTGATATCAACGCATTAAAAGCACAAAACACGAACCTTAAGTTACTGGCTGAACGCGGGGTGGAGGCCTTCTTCACTCAGGTTTTCCGGGACAGCTTTTTCCATGCGGATATGCACCCCGGCAACGTTTTTGTCTCCTATGAACATCCGGAAGATCCCCTCTGGATAGGGATAGACTGCGGCATTGTAGGCACACTAAATAAAGAAGATAAACGTTACCTTGCGGAAAATTTCTTAGCCTTTTTCAATCGCGATTACCGCCAGGTTGCGCAACTGCATGTCGATTCTGGTTGGGTTCCGCCAGAAACACCCGTTGAAGAGTTTGAGTTTGCTATTCGCACAGTCTGTGAACCTATTTTTGAAAAACCCCTTGCAGAAATATCCTTTGCACAAGTATTAATTAACTTATTTAATACCGCGCGCCGTTATAATATGAAAGTGCAACCCCAACTGGTTTTGTTACAGAAAACCCTGTTTTATATCGAAGGGTTAGGCCGACAATTATATCCGCAACTGGATTTATGGGATACCGCAAAACCTTTCTTAGAAAATTGGATGAAAGAACAGGTTAGCCCCAAAAAATTAATTCAATCGATCAGCCAAAAAGCGCCTTTTTGGCTAGAGAAGTTACCGGAATTACCTGAGCTTATTTATTATAATTTATCGCAGGCCAAATCACAGCATAACCAATTGATTTTATTAACTGAATCTTTGAATAAGCAGCAAAAAAACAACAGCAAAAGTTATTTTTTTGTTGCAGCGGCCATTTCCCTGAGTTTAATTTCGGCACTGGCTTATCTGCAATCTGATCAAAACCTTACATTATTAGCGGGTACCCCTAGTATTTTGGCCTGGCTACTTGCGTGGCGCCATACCAATAAGGTATAAAGTTAACTATCAATAGACACAAACAATTGACTAAATAATAAACAAGGAAATAAATTATGGGCGGCATTGGTATTTGGCAGTTAGCTATTATCACAGTAATAGTGATTTTACTCTTCGGGACAAAGAAATTACGCGGCATGGGCGGTGATTTAGGCGGTGCTATCAAAGGATTTAAAAAAGCACTCAAGGAAGATAATGACAAAGATTCTACGCAACTAGATGATAAAGAAGAGCAAACCTCAAATAAAAAAGTAGAGGAAAACATTAAAGACAAGAGTAAAGAAAAAGATCGGGCATAATCATTAACGCAAGGTGTACTTTAGATGTTTGATATAGGTTTTTGGGAACTTGTTCTAATCTCTGTGATCGGCTTGGTGGTTCTTGGCCCCGAGCGTCTACCCAATGCGATCCGCAGTGTGATGCATTGGGTCACAACGGCAAAAAATATGGCCAACTCGGTCAAAACAGAAGTCACACAGGAGTTAAAACTGCACGAAATAAATGAGAATATGATCAAAGCAAGTAAAAAAGGATTAAACGATCTGGATCCTGAATTACAAAAATCTATCGATCAAATGAAAGAAACAGCGGATCAATTGTCGCGCCCATATAAAAAAGACATAGACGCTATTAAAAAATCTTTAAATAACCAATCCGGGGGCACTTCGCCGCAGGAAAACAGCATTCTTGACAGCAGCAAAAACACTGCCTCCACACAGGACAAAAACGAATGAGTA
>DATBNI010000103.1:0-4095 GCA_036554425.1 Psychromonas sp. | reverse complement strand
ATACTGGCGTAAAGCGTCACACGCACTTTGTCATGAAGATACCCGTAAAACCCTCTATGAAGCGGGCAAACTCACTATCATGCTGATGTTTATCATTGCCAATGCATTGATTTTAAAGCATGTTTTAACTGAAGAGCAGATTCCGCAGATGATCACCGCAACCATGCTCGATGCCGGTCTCGGCCCCATCGCTTTCCTCGTTGTGGTTAACGTCATCTTATTAATCGGCGGCCAGTTTATGGAGCCCTCGGGCCTGCTGATTCTTGTCGCGCCTTTGGTTTTTCCGATAGCAACGGCGCTGGGGATTGATCCTATTCACCTGGGTATTATGATGGTAGTGAATATGGAGATAGGCATGATAACGCCGCCCGTGGGACTGAACTTGTTTGTCACCGCAGGGGTTGCTAAGATGTCGATGATGAGAGTGGTTAAAGCCTCGTTGCCGCTGGTGGGTGTGATGTTCCTGTTTTTAATGATAGTCACTTATGTCCCCTGGGTATCAACCTGGTTACCCACCCTGATGATGGGACCTGAAATCATCACTAAATAATTAGGTCTTATTGTTCATTTGCTATTAAAAACCGATAAATAAAGCTATTTATCGGTTTTTTGGTTTTTTAAACTCCGCCGTTAATTTATCCTGCACAATAGTGGCTCACTTCATTAATTCGTTTGCGACTTATCCTTATTAAAAATAAGATATAAGCAGCTCAGATCCGCAACTGTTAAGTCACTGCAGGACCCTGTGAGCTTAAAATTTAATCAAGCTAACTGTCATCTTTTCAATAGGGATAAGTTTAAAATATGTTTAACAATTTACAAAAAGCGACACTGATCAGGCGATATAAGCGCTTTCTGGCCGATATTGAGTTACATAATGGAGATGTCTTAACCATTTACTGTCCCAACACCGGTGCGATGACCGGCTGCGGGGAACCGGGCGATCAGGTTTGGTACAGCACTTCAAACAATCTCAAACGTAAATATAAATACACCTGGGAGCTCACTTTTAGCAAAGGCGGTCACTGGATTTGCGTGAACACGGCAAGGGCCAATCAGTTGGTCAAAGAGGCGCTAAATAAGGGTGAAATCAAAGCGCTATCGGGTTATAGCAGTATTAAAGCAGAAGTGAAGTATGGCGCTGAAAATAGCCGCATCGATTTTCTTCTGAGCAATGAAAACAAAGCCGATTGTTATGTTGAGGTGAAAAGTTGTACTTTGCTTGAAGAGCCTATTGCTGAGGGTAAAGGTTTTTTCCCCGATACAGTGACAATACGCGGTCAAAAACACCTTCGCGAGTTAATTGAAATGAAAGAGCAGGGGTTTCGCAGTGTATTACTCTTCGCTGTACTGCATAGTGGCATTCAGTCGGTGCAGGCAGCGGGGCACATAGATCTTAAATATGGGCAATTATTCGAGCAGGCTAAAAAAGCAGGCGTAGAAGTTTGCTGCTATTACCCTGAATTAAGCCTGCCCGTTGTGAATGCTAATTCAATGGGAAGTGGGAGGAATTAGGTGTTAACGAGGCGGTGGAACAATGAAATGGCCGCCTCTTATTGATTAAAGGCACTATTAAAAGCGTTCGGGCCCTTTGTAATTTTGTTTTTCCAGATCGTATTTCTGCATTTTATCGTAAAGGGTTTTACGCGCCAAATTGAGTGTGGCCATGGTTTCTTTAATGCTACCGCCGGTCACACTTAGCGCCTGCTCTATTAAGGCTTTTTCAAATGCTTCAACTTGAGCCGATAAATTGAGTCCGCTATCTTCAAGGTCATCATCGCCATTTAATCCGGTTAATGACCCGAGCAAAATAAAACGTTCGGCCGCATTTCTTAGCTCGCGCACATTGCCCGGCCAGTCATGCGCTAACAATGCCTGCAGTGCATTCGCTGGGAGGGCGGGAGCTGCCTTACCGTAGCGCGCCGCTGCGACTAATAAAAAGTGATGAAATAATGTCGGAATATCTTCTTTACGTTGTCTTAAGGCCGGTAAATCAAGAGTGACAACATTTAAGCGGTAATACAAATCTTGTCTGAAATCAGGGGCCGTTTTTAACTCTATTTTAGTGGCGGCGATAATGCGTATATCGAGGTTAATTGCCTTGTTTGAACCAATACGTTCTAAACTGCGTTCCTGCAGTACCCTTAACAAACGCAGTTGAGCCTGCATCGGCATCGACTCGATTTCATCGAGAAACAGCGTTCCTCCCTGTGCATACTCAAACTTCCCTATTCGCTGCGTATCTGCACCGGTAAAGGCGCCTTTTTCGTGGCCGTAAAGTTCACTTTCGATGAGGTTTTCCGGTATCGCGCCACAATTGAGCGCGACAAAGTTTTTTGCGCTGCGCTGACTCTGTTCATGCAGGGAGCGCGCGACTAATTCTTTACCAGTACCGGTTTCGCCAAATAATAAAATGTCTGCCTGACTATCGGCCACGCGGCTGATTATCTGCCTGAGCAAAATAACACAGGGCGTATTGCCGATAATGCGCGGACCCAGGGTCTCTTTACTCTGCAGTGCTTTTTTTAGCGCGCGGTTCTCCAGGGTAAGCTGGCGTTTTTCAATGGCTTTACGGGTAGTTTCAATTAATCTGTCCGATGAAAAAGGTTTTTCGATAAAATCATAAGCGCCGCCGCGAATCGCCTCAACTGCCATTGAAATGTCACCATGTCCGGTGATCAGAATAACCGGCAAGTCAGGATCTCGCTGGTGCAGCGTGGTTAATAATTGCTGGCCGGATAATCCCGGTAAACGGATATCCGTTATCACAACCACGGGGAGCGTGCTTTTCATTGCTAATAATGCCGACTCGGCATCGCTAAAAAAGCGCGCTTCAATCTCTGCTAATTCAAAGGTTTGTTCACTTGCACTGCGTAAATCATATTCGTCATCAATAAAAAAAACTGGACTCATATCTACTCCTTAATGCTGTAATGGCAGGCTGATACAAAATTTGGCACCCTGATTTTGTCTGTTTTTAGCCCAAATTTTACCGTGCATATTTGTAATTATCTGCTGGGAAATTGAAAGTCCTAAACCAAGCCCGGTTTCCTTAGTCGTAAAGAAAGGTTCGAATAATAGCGTTAAATCGCTTTGCTTAATACCAATGCCAATATCTATCACTTCAACCTGTGCCTGATTATCCTGGACCGACAGGGTTATTTTAATCTGTTTTTCTTCACACTCTTCCATTGCCTGAATGGCATTGGAAAGCAGGTTGACCACAATTTGCTCAAGCTGAATAGGCTCAGCTTTTACCTGAACCGGTTTGTCGGGCAGGTCCATCTCTAATAAAACCTGGCTTGCCTTGAGCTGGGGTTTAACCAATTCGTGGGCCGCCAATAACACCGGCTGTAAAGAAATAAGAGAAAGCTCTCCGTCTGATTTTCGGGCAAATGCTTTAAGCTGAGAACTGATTTTTGCCATCCGGTCGGTGAGATAGGTGATGCGTGTTAAATTATTGGAAACTTTATCATTTTTGTCCAGATTAAGAAATGTAATTGCATTTTCAGCATAACTGCGAATGGCCGCCAGGGGGTTATTCAATTCGTGACTGATGCTGGCAGAAAGTTGTCCTAACACGGCTAATTTGGCAGACTGGATCAACTCTTTCTGAGTCTCTCGCAGCGCCCGTTCAGCTTTGCGTCTTTCATCTATTTCCGCACGCAATGCGGAGGTGCGCTGCATCACCTGAAATTCAAGTTGTTGTTTAGCCTTTGCCTGTAATAAGACTTGTTCCTTGTGCCGGCTCTGTTTTTGACTTATCAGAACGTGGACGAGATAGATCAGTAGATAAAACAAGGAAAGAAACAGAATAAGCATAGTGATATTAATCAGCAGAGAAGTTGTCGGTGTCAGTACTCGAACTTGCCAATCCACATTCTTTAAGGTTTTAGTGAGTGATAAATAGTTTTTTCCCACTTGCCCTGCAGCATTAAAACGGAGCGATGTAGGGCTTTTATTTAAGTCTCCAGAAAAGGATAAGGATTTGATTTCTCTGGAGAGATATCGGCGGCTATTTGAAATTTTATTTTGCAGTGCAGTTGAAAGTGGCACGTTGTCGATCAGCGTGATATCGAGGCTTCGTGGCCGATA
>DATBNI010000091.1:0-1765 GCA_036554425.1 Psychromonas sp. | reverse complement strand
TTGATAAGAAAAAAAAGCCAACCTTTATAGATAAAGGTTGTAAGAGGAATTTTAGACACAAAAAAACCCCAAACAAAATTATGTTTGAGGCGAAACTTGCTTAAACTCGAAGGTTTAAATTTGTTTTAGCTTTTTACTAAATATGGCGCAGCGGACGGGACTCGAACCCGCGACCCCCGGCGTGACAGGCCGGTATTCTAACCAACTGAACTACCGCTGCTTAGGTCGTCTTAGCATCTTCTCTTATTACAGAGACACTCGCTAAAAAGAGTGGTGGGTGATGACGGATTCGAACCGCCGACATTCTGCGTGTAAGGCAGACGCTCTACCAACTGAGCTAATCACCCTGAGAAGCGTTAAAAAATTGCACTGCAATTCTAACTTCACAAATTAAAATTCCTTAAAGGGAATTTTATAGAAAGTTTAATCTTTAAAGTTGTCACGCTTTAAGTCAGTAAAAATTCTAACAACATTGAACTTAATTAAGTCCCCTTGCTGTGGGTGTGTATTATATAGATTTACACATGGCTGTCAAACAGTATTTTCAGTTTTTTAACCTATTTTATAGGTTTTTATTTATTAATCTGACAAGCCTATGTTTTCATTGGATTTATATTTTTATAAAAAACCAATAAATTTTCAAGCATGACCCTATTTACTGGCTAATGCTTGTTCGATATCCATTTTTATGGCTTCTGGTTTGGTGGTTGGCGCATAGCGGTCAATGACCTGTCCATCTTTACCAATTAAAAACTTAGTAAAATTCCATTTGATACCGTCTGTTAATACGCCACCCTTTTGCTCTTTAAGCCAATCAAAAATAGGATGAGCGTCTTTGCCATTGACATCAACCTTCGCCATCATTGGAAAACTGACACCATAGTTCTTTTGACAAAATGCGCCAATCTCCTCATTACTGCCTGGATCTTGCCCGCCAAATTGATTACAAGGGAAACCAATAACGACCAATCCTTGATCTTTATATTGCTGATATATTGCCTCTAGGCCTTCAAATTGCGGCGTAAACCCACATTTGCTGGCGGTATTGACGATTAATAACACCTTACCTTGATAATCAGCAAAGGCTTTTGCAGTACCGTCCATACGCTCAGCAGTAAAATCGTAAATCGTGCTCATCATTTGTCCTTAAATCGATTCAGTTATTATTTTGATGTTCTTTTAAGCCGTGCTCATTTTTCAATAACAGTGAAAACATTAATAATGCTAATAACTGGCAAGGCAGCATCTCGCGCTTCCCTGCCATGACTCTAAAATACTCTAAGCAATTTTTTTAACAATTACTTTTCAGATTTATCTAAATCAATAGACACAGAATTGATGCAATAGCGCATCCCCGTCGTCTCGCTTGGGCCGTCAGGGAAGACATGACCTAAATGTGCGCCGCAGTTACTACAGGTTACTTCTGTCCGCGTCATGCCAAGCGAATTATCCACATGCTCCTCGATAGCGCTGTTATCAACTCCTTGGTCAAAACTTGGCCAACCACAGCTGGCATCAAATTTATTGCTTGAGTCAAATAAGCTCGCACCGCAGCCTTTGCAGCGATAAATACCGTCATCAGTCGCATCGTTATAGACGCCCGTAAATGGGCGTTCTGTACCCTTTTCACGCATCACGTGATATTCATCAGCACTCAAACGCTCTTTCCAATCAGCTTCTGTTAATTGGCTGATTTCTTCTTGGCTAAGTTGATTGTCTTGCATAATGTATCCTTAATTTGGGTATGTATTATCTCATCCATTAG
>DATBNI010000084.1:0-4253 GCA_036554425.1 Psychromonas sp. | reverse complement strand
TAGGTTTGTTGTTAAGTCTACGACAAATTTGCAAACACCCCTTGAAATACCCACCAACAAGCACAATATTTCAGTCATGGTAAGAACTTCAATTATTCACTTGTGTACCAAAGTGTGTACCAAATAATGAAAGGTAACATTATGACAAATCAAAAAGACATTACAAAACATGAGTTTGGAACGGACGCGGGTAAGATACTCAACTTAATGATTCATTGTATTTAAACATTCCAAGCTATTTATTTTTATCTCCCTTTTAGTCCTGTTATCCACGTAAAAACAACAACTTAAACCACTGCTAACCACTCCTATCTACTGTTAACTATCTTTATATATTGCTGTTATTGGTGACAATTGTGTACCAAGGTGTGTACCATTTTATTATTGGCCTCAAATTTGGTCACATTTGGTACACAGAGTCGGAGCATCAATGAACATAACAGCAGCTAAGTTAAAGAGTTTGAACGGTAAAGAGTATGCCGGCAAACCTGAGCTAACGGATGGCGATAGCTTGTCCATAAGGATCTCCCCAAAGGGAAAGATCACCTTTCAAATACGCTATAGGATAAACGGGAAGCAGGCGAGATATAAAATTGGCACTTACCCTACAATGACACTTGCACAAGCTAGAGAAAATTGCGCGGAGCAAATGAAGTTTGTTTCACAGGGTTTAGACCCTCGAAAAATGGAAGCTGTAAAATCTGTTTTAGTTGATCATATAGATAACCCAACTATTAATGACTGCATTGAATACTGGTTTAAAAATTACTGCTTACCCAGGCGAGACAAGCCGGCTGAAATAAAGTTGCGCATTACTTCATGCTTAAGAACTCTATGGGCAAAGCAATACGTTTCAATCATGGACAAAACGCACTTTTCAGCAATGTTTAAAGCCATGAATGACAAGTCGATTGAAAAGGGGCGAGGCAAGGGGTTTTCGTTTAACGCGATAATAGAGATCAGATCGGCGCTTAGGTTTTGCGTTCGCCAAGGGTTTATTGATAATACCCAATTTGAAGCGTTGCGCCCTGGTGATTTTGCGAGTGATTACGATGTTCGTGAGCATTATTTATCAATACAAGAGTGCAAGTTAATTTGGGCTCACGTTGATGAATTAAATATAACTGATAGAAATAAGATTATTTTGCGTTGCGCTATGGTGTTTGGCTGTCGCATAAGTGAGCTATGTAGCGCAAAAAAAACAGACTTTGATTTAAAAGCAATGCTATTCACTACGCAAAGAGAAAATACAAAAGGCGCATTGCACTCTATTATTAGACCTATACCGAATGATTTACTTGCTGATCTGCAGTATATGAAAGAGCAATCGCCCTCATTTAAGCATATGTTCCCTAACCGTGATGGCGATTACCCCGCTAATAGCTCAAGCGTTAGCCAAATATCTAAAGCGTGCCATCAAGAAATAGAGGGTGTTGCGCCTTTTAGAATGCATGATTTAAGGCGGACAATATCAACGCATTTAACCGATGCCGGATGCCCTTTGCAATTTACTGAAAAATTACTAGGGCATAAAATGAAAGGGGTGTTGGCGATATATAATAAATCGCCAATGCTCGATGGCTTAACCGAATGGGTTAACCGGTGGGTGATCATGCTGAAAGGCGAATAGATTGACCCCTTAACGCTTTGCAATGATCATCGACAACTTTAGCGTCCCAGCGCTTAGGCTTGCCGATAATTGTTGCCCTTGGAAACTTGCCGTCCTTTTCCCATTCCAAAATGGTATTTGGTTTTACACCAAACAGGGCGGCTATATCTTTTGTTACTAAGTATTTACTCGATGGTAAGCTCATAAATCACCTGCCTTTTTTAATCTGTAAACCATATCCGCTACAGTTTTATATGTTCTGCCAAGCGCCAAGCTAATATCTTGAAGTGATTTTGTTGCGCGCATTTCTTTTAAATATTGAACCTCAGTAGTTAGCCAAGGTTTTTTATGGTTAAAGTGAAATTCAGGGTTGTATATTTTGCTCACGCATCACCTGCCTTTGAATTTAAGTTAACCGGGATCATATCTAACTCGGTTACAACTCCACCCTGAACCTCGTTGACCTGGCTTAACCACCGCTCGGCAAATTCAAGCGTGTCTTTACTTGGCCTTAATCCGCCTTTAGGTCCAGGGCACAAGTGAGTAGTCATATCTGAATCTTGAGCAAGTAAGCCTCCGCGCCCGCTTTGGTGTAAATATAAAAGCGTGCGGCCTTTAAAGTTTGTGCCATCTTCGCGCTCTATGTTTATTTCTTGCGGCCATATAATCAAATGATGCTCGCCGCTATGATATACACCAGTACCTTTACTTCTATCAAGATCGTGCTTTAATTCGGCAATGGTTAGCGTGGCCTTTTTGATAACACCGGTTAAGTCCTTAATTTCTGCCTGATTTTCTTTTGTGCACTTTTCGAGGTATTTAGCTCTAGCCTGGGCTTTTTCGTTAGCCTCTTTTTGGCGCTTGTTTTGCTCTTTAAGTTTTTTCGGGTTGAGCTGGTTTAGCTCGGTTACTTTTTTCTGCGCTATTTTAAGCTGCTCATGCAAGCTTGCGTTCTGGTTTTCAAGCGTTTCTATTTTTTTATTTAGTGCCGTTTGCTTTTTAGCAATCAAAAGGCCATTTTCTACAGCCTGAGCCGCTTTATTTAGGTCGATATTGTTTTGATTAATATCTTCTTGTAACTTAGTTGTAAAGCGCCTCTCAGCCTCCAGCTTCGATTTAAGTAGGGCTATTTCGTCTTGCACGTTCGCTTTGTAGAGTGCGTGCATTTGCTCTTGCCGCTCAATTTCAGTCTGCTCTTCATTGTACGAATGGATAAAGCTGGTTAGTAACTCGCTTGAATGTAGTGATGCTTGCATTTTATCTGCCCTCATAATTTTTTAGACGTTGGCTTTCGTTGCCGGCAATTTCAATTTTTTGTTTTAAAAGTTGCTTGTTTGCTCTGCCAATTGCGCTGTCGCTTAAATCTAACCCTTTAAACGCTTGGGTTTTGTCGTGCTCTTCTTTAATGATTTGGTTGCGCTCGAAGTCACGCATTTCAATAACTTCATCAAAGTGAGCCTCGCAAGCAAACGCACCGCGATACTCGTATGCCTCATTTGCCCTTAGCTTGGCTTTGCACTTTAGGCATGTGTAATTGCTCATAAGTCACCTGTTAATTCTTCATAGCAATCAGTGCATAAAAGTTTGTTGCCCTCAAATTTAAAGCAGACTATGTTCATTATTTCACCGGTTTCATTAGTTCCAACTTGAAAAGGCCAATTGCAAGTAAAGCAGCGGTTAAACTTTTCTTTAAAGCGTGAACGTCCGCGCTTAAAATCTTCTGTCATTCTTGCAAATTCAGGTTTGTGCCAATCAACCGCTAGTGATTTAGTTGTGGTAATAACCACTTTGCCTGGCTCTGTTATTTCAACACTTCTCATAAATCACCTATGCTAATTTTTTATCAAAGTCGGGGTTCATAGCGCGGTAGCATGCTGACTTCATGCAGCCTTTCGCGTTGTTAAGTGCGCTGTTCAATTCCTCGCGCGTGTCGGGTACGCGGCATTCAAAATTGCTACGCTCGACACCGTTATAAAAGTCCCACCGAAAGCGTGGTTCGTCGGCGCTCACATCATTAGCGTATATAGTTACGCCGTAACCTACGCTTTTTTCAGGCACGCAGTTGGCTGCATCTTTTAGTAAATCGGCTAAGTATTGCTTATGAGACACGTTAGGCTTGCCGCTTTGAAGCAAGGCCCAGGCGAATGAATAAACATATTCGTTTAGGTCCATTTCACCGCCTTTTTGCTCTTTTAATTTAAAGCCATGCTTTAGCGCCAAGGCTTTGATTTTTGCGTTGTTCATATTTAAGCCCTCTTGCTTTGCAATAGCTTAGGTACAGGGAATAGTAAGAATCTGTTATCCAGCGGGCTTACCTCTTTCTTTTCGCCAATAGATAAAACTTTTACGCGAATTGGATCTCTTTTAACCTCGGTTTCATAGCGATCGCCGCGACGTATTGATAATAAGCATTGTGCGGCGCGCACTTTTGAGCATTTAAACTTTTTAACAATGTCGTCAGTTGAGAAAAAACAACCTGCCGCAAGCATTTTTTTAGCTGCAAGGGCAGTTGTTAGTTCAACTTCTTTTTTGATTTTAATTTTTGCTGACATATCATTTACCTCTGTCTGATTTAGCGCATACCAGTTATGCGCTCTGCGTTTAACTTGTGGTTTCATTAGGCTGCTTTACTTATTTTTCTTAG
>DATBNI010000067.1:0-3049 GCA_036554425.1 Psychromonas sp. | reverse complement strand
GCATGCCGCCAACAGTCAGTTGCTGAAAGCCAGATTCGCGTACTAAATCACCAGTTGGAAGAGCAGTCGGCTTATGGCCTTTTAATAACCCTTTGGTACTAAATTTATGCCTTTTATGCTGAACAACTAATGCCAAATCGGTATCAAAGTGTTTTTCAAAAAACATCACAATATTGATCATAGTTGAAACATTTCTGATAGTGATATGCCATTCAGGGAAGCTATAAAACTTAAGCGCATAATGATGCCTAACTATTTCTTGACGATCAAAAAAAGCGTTAAATTCACCGGTAATGAAACCAGACATTTCGAGTAATGAAAGATTGTTATTAGTCACTGTCTCTTTTTCTTTGGTTATACCAAACCAGGACTTTGTTTTCACCACCTCTTTACGGGTCGCATCAATCGTTAATCGGTTACGCTTAAATATAGGGAAGAATAAACAACTGCCGACAAGGGCTATAATGAGTGGCATGAATATCTCACCCGTATCTTGGTAGCCAAACCAACCTAAATAGATGACACCAGCCCCCATGGCGGCCATACCAATACCAAAAACAAAGTCGATAATGCCACCAGTATCTTGCAGCACAATGCAATCATCTGTCTGCTTACAAATTTTATAACTCATAAATCCCTTTAATATGCTTTAGGCATTAAAAAAGCAAAGCCCTATTGATTTAACAATAGGGCTTGTTTACTTAACTAAGGTTTTTGGGCTAAGTACCAACGTTTATCCTCAAATTGCTCAAAAGAGCACGAACTACCGCGGTAACGCTTCATAACACCCGCTTGATATTTTATGCTTATGCTTTTAACTGGATGACCTTTATAAATTGATTCCCTGAACTCATCATCTATCTCAAAAAAATCATATTCCGTTAATGGCTCAGCACCAAAACGTTTTAGGTGTCCCTCTGGCCAATCTTTCTCAAGCATCGCCTCCATTTTCTTCATGGATTTTGGTAATAAATGAAAAAAAAGTTCAGAGTCATTTTTTAAGAAACTGTTAACCATATAGTCTTGGCAAACGGCCTTTAGGTTAGCATCGGAACCATCTTCAATCCCCGCGAAGCGCTCGAGTGCACTCGCTGAAACACTATATAGCATCATGCTACTTATGGTTATAAGGCTTGCTACTAATCTCATATTAATCTCCATTTAATGCGTTTATGCTTGATATGGCACTTGGGGTGGCATTATTACATGACGTCATATTCTCACCATTGCCATCTTTAACCTTGATAACCAGTGAACTGGTGAAAATTCCTGACGGGTTGTCTTCCTCTGTTGTATCAACCCTACCACTGCTGTCACCTGAGATAATTTCAACATTATCAGATAAGCAAACATAGTAAGTCGCTAGCTTATCCGGTGCAACTAGACCTTTGAATTCAAGTGTGTATTGTCCCACGGCTAAAGTTTGTTTAAAGATTTTACTTCGTTGGCCTACTGCAGTTTTGTTGATTTCAGATCCATTGTGATAAATGGCAAATTGATCATCATCAAAGTTGCCGTTATCGCCATAGCGAATTTGTACAAAACTGTCTTTAATTTGAATATTGACTGGGTCAGATTTAACTACTTCTGGAATGTTGTTGACGATGCGTGCAACTTCCAGTGTTAATGTGCCAGTAACAGCATCTTGAGGAATTTTTATCTTTGCGATATTATTTAATGGGGCAGCTAATAATGGAATTTTTGTTACACCACCATTTTTGTTACTTATGTAAAAATAATTCCGGTTAGCGAAAGAAGATAAGCCAACAGCACTGACTTCAACTGTTTGTCCTCTAAAAGCTGGGTTAGGGTTTATCTCGCCAATTTCAATCCCATTACCAATTTTAATAAACTCTGGTTGTGAAGGAGCCTTATTTACTGACGGAATACCTGCTGAAGAAGCACTATCGCCCTGATGGTCAACTGTGATTTTAACTTGCTTACTTCCTGATATTTCAACTAAGTTTAAAAAATCTTGCGGAATTGTGATATTGACGCTTCGACAGTCTTCACTTACATCTCTCTTCTCTATTTCATCTAAAGCTCGGAATAGTTCATCATCTTGATAATCTAACGCCATGCAAAAACAACAACAAACAACAATGCCACCCATTTTTATAATGAAATAACCTACTGCCTTTTCACTTGAATTACGATAGCCTTTTATGACTATACAAAAACCCAAATACATCCTTTTAAACAGTAAATAAGTTTTTAAACTTGATAATCAGCTTATAGGCCAAAATGAAGGCAACGCTAGCTGATTGATACCAACCAAAGTGTCAAAATACATTATAGTTTTCTCGATATTAAGCCTTAAGCACACAGCCAGCGCTGGCAATTTGAAGCGCCTTGTCGTCGTTTTCGCTCGAGATGCTCACTATATTCTGTTAAGGCCGGTAACGCACCGACAGCACCTTTAAATAATGAGCCAAACTCAGTGGTAATTTTTAGCCAGTTCTCGGCAGGGATGTTGAGCCTATTAAGAATATCTTGACTGCTTGAACTAATAGCACCGCAATAATTTGGGGGGGCCATGTTTAATTTGCTCTAACAATTAGGATACTTGTTATAAATCAGCAAAATGTTGAGGGTCTTGGGCAATACACCAATCCCAAGCCGCTTGAGTCACAGGAGACTCATCACTGGTTTTATTACCGTCAGCTAAATCAGCCATTTCAAAAGCCAGATCCATTATTTTCTGATTAATCACATCACGAAAACTATCATTATCCACGGGATAAAGATCAAGGATTATCTCACGCGCAAAATCATGATCTTCTTTGTTAGATTGCACTCCTAGAGCCATTCGGTCAGTCGAAGTCGCCATCATTGAGCATTCATCCCACTGCTTATCTTTATTTATCAGGTCTTGATTGTTAATACCACTTTGTATACTTTCACTTAGTTGCTCCCTATAAATATTACTGTCAAAGTCCCACGGAATTTGTTTTTTTTCTGTGGCGAGACTTTGAGTGCAACAAAATAGTGAGGCCATCACTAAAGTGAGTTTTAGTTTAAAAAGCGACTTGGTTGACATAAAAACCTC
>DATBNI010000046.1:0-5374 GCA_036554425.1 Psychromonas sp. | reverse complement strand
TAATTGCTAATGAGAGAACTTCCACGATCATTTTTCCCATGCCGATTGATTTATTGGATAATTTGAAAGGCATAATGGCAGAGAAAACAAAAAATGAGTAATTAAGCAAAGGGTGATAATCAAATAGTTTAAAAACAGAATACCAGGATGATATGACATTACTTTTTTTCTATATTTTTATTGCTCTTAGTGTTTCATTTTTATGTTCGGTTTTGGAAGCAGTGTTGTTGTCCATCACGGTAACTTTTATCACGCAGATTAAGGAAAGTAATAACCGTGCGGGTGTGGTATTAGAAAATACCAAGTTAAAACTTGACCAGTCCATTTCCAGCATTCTTATTTTAAATACATTTGCCCATACAATGGGGGCGGCTGGTGTTGGTGCGCAAGCCGTTCAGGTTTACGGTGCGAAATGGGAGTCTTTAATTGCGATATTATTAACCTTGGCTATTCTGTACTTGTCTGAAATTATACCAAAAACATTAGGAGTTACCTTCTGGCGCAAACTGGCTATTCCCAGTGTATATATTATTCGTTTTTTGGTTTATTTCATGTTCCCCTTAGTATGGCTGTCGACACGCTTAACAAGTTTATTCATTCGGCATGGAAATGAAAATATCAGCCGCGAAGAGGTCTTAGCATTTGCCGCGTTGAGTTATAAAGAGGGCGGAATTAAAACCCAAGAGAAACTATTGGTAGAAAATATTTTTAAATTACGAGATGCCAAAGTAAAAGATATTTTAACCCCCAGAACAGTGATGCATGCCCTGCCTGAATCTACAACAGTGAAGCAGGCATTAGGCTTAGATAAGACAGCTATTTTCACTCGCATCCCTGTTTACTCTGAGACTATTGATAATATCACCGGTATTATTATTAAGGGGCAACTCTACGAGTGTGAGCGCCAGGGGCAGGGCGACAAACAATTAAAAGAGATTAAATCGCCTATTTACCGCATATCAAAAGATTTTCCAATTTTGAACCTGTTTGATGTTTTTATTAAACGTCAGGAGCACCTTTTTTTAGTTGAAGATCAATTTGGACAAACATCAGGGGTGGTAACACTGGAGGATGCGGTAGAGACGTTACTTGGGCGTGAAATCCTTGATGAAAGTGACCAGGTTGCAGATCTGCAGAAACTTGCCAAAGAAACTTACCGGCAAAATTTACGTAAAAATAAATAGTCGTCGAGGGCACTGAAATAGGCTGCTATTAAAGCATATAATAATCCACCTTATGGGCATGAATAACTTTCAACTATTTAAATTTTTACCATTAAAATGGGAAGAGATTTATGCCAATTATTATTAATTGAGTGTTCTATTCAGAGTTAAATAAAATCGTTAAGTTAAGGTGTAGATTGCAGCCACTGGCCTTTTGTTGATTTAACTAATTGATTTTAATGATAATTTTTTTGTGCTATTTTACTGAGAAAGTTTAATCTAAATGGATGATTTAATGACTGAGAGTAGCGCGACTAACTATGGCCCATTGGCCGGCCTGATCGGCATTTGGCAGGGAAGATGTCTGGCCTGATCCTGATGGTACTGAGCTTAATGAATTTTATAAAACAATTGTTTTTACTGAGGCAGGCGATGTCAGCAACGCTGAAGAACAACTGCTCAGTGCTGTTCATTATGTACAAAAAGTCCAGCGCATCAGTAATGATGAACAGATTCATCATGAAACAGGTTATTGGATATGGGAACAATCCACCAAGAAAGTCACACATTGCTTAGTGATACCACGTGGTATGAGCCTGCTGGAAGCGGGAGTGTTTGTTGAAAATTCTGCAATAAATTCTACAATAACTTTTGATGTTAAAGCGTGTATTGATGAAGTAAACTGGCAATTAATACAATCGCCCTTTATGCAGAAAAATGCAAGAATGAGCAAATATTTTCAACAATTTATTTTGACTGGAAATAAATTGTCTTATACACAATCGATGATTTTGGATATTTATGGCAAAGTATTCGAGCATACTGATCAAAATACATTAATCCGCCAGTAGAGATATTTATACTATGTTTAGACTATTCGAACTAATTTGGAAAGGATCCGTAAAAGCTTTTCAATCTTCTCAAGAGTTCCAACAACGCATTTGGGTCGTGAGTATCCAAAAAGGCGATCAGCAGAAAAAGCGTATTTTAAATGATACCTATGTGGTTAATGAGGATAGTTTCGATACGCCGATGCATTGGATGAATAACAAAGGTTATTCAGCAGAGAATATTAAAAAAGTAGATAATATGCAACGTTCACAGGTACTCACTATTGAGCTTGAAAATTATAGCCATAGCTTGATGCGTGTTAAGTAGAGGCCTGTAGAAAAATTTATGCAGGGCTTAAGGTTATCTGTCGTTAAAGCTACAGGGCAGCCTCTAAAATTTTGCGCAATCTGCTTAAATCATTATTACCATGCTCCCCTAATGCAACCATGCCATGTTTTTTTAAGCTAGTTAAGATCACTTCTATTGACGCTCTTTCAAGGCCTGCATGGTTAAGTTTTGTTGGCACATTCATTACAGTGAAGAAATGAGTCGTTTGGGCAATAGCCTGGTCAATGCGTTGATCAATTGAACCTTCAGTAATAGCAAAAACTCTTTCTCCATATTGTAATAATTTCTCCTCTTTTTCTACTCTGCATATATTCATTACTGCGGGTAAAATAATGCTTAAGCTGCGTGCATGGTCAATGCCGTAATTGCCGGTAAGTTCGTGGCCAATACTATGAGATGTCCAGTCCTGCGGCACACCGGCACCAATCAAACCGTTTAATGCTTGCGTTGCACTCCACATTATATTTGATCGGACAGCCAGATCCTCCGGTGTTTTTAATACTTTGGGACCTTCTTCGATTAAGTTCAATAATAAAGCCTCGGCAAACCTATCTTGTACTTTTGCATTCGCCGGGTAAGTGAGGTATTGCTCCATAACGTGAACAAAGGCATCAACAACACCATTCGCACTTTGACGTGGTGATAAGCTTAATGTCGTTGTTGGATCTAAAATAGCAAAAGCGGGACGAACGAGTGGTGAACTAAATGCAAGTTTGTCATGTTCTCGCGTAACAACGGCGTTTCCGTTACTTTCAGATCCTGTTGCCGGCAGGGTTAATATACAAGCTAGCGTAAGTGCACTATTAACCTCAGCTTGTGCTGCTAAAATATCCCAAGGCTCAGGACCTTCAAATTTGCAGGCCGCAGCAATAAATTTTGTGCCATCAATCACTGAACCGCCACCAACGGCTAACAGATAATCAAAATTTTCCGCTTTGATTAATGCGACGGCTTTAAGCAAAGTATCATATTTAGGATTTGGTTCAATGCCGGAGAATTCACCCCAGTTATAATCCGCCAGTGCTGCTTTAACCTGATCATATACACCGTTTTTTTTAATGGAGCCGCCGCCATAAAGTACTAATACTTTGCGGTCTTTGGGTATTTCAGATGTGATCTTGCTAATCTGACCTTCGCCAAAATGAATACGTGTATCATTAAAAAAGGTAAAATTATCCATGGCTATCTCCATTTAATAAAATTGCAACTTGAGATAATACCCCTAGAGGGTTAAATAACAGTTAATATCAAAGATAGCTGCATTTTATTCAATCCCGATAAGGACCTATTATTCAAATGTCATAATTCAATGTATTTCCTTTAAATTTTTTGACCATTTGATTAAGCGGAAAGATATTAACTCTGTTGTTGTGCTCTGATGTTGTATTGGTTGAATTGTTCGAATATAAGGTTAATGAACAGATTGTGAGCATTAACCTTTCTCTGCAAAATTCGGGAATTAACTAGTATGACGTTCCTGTAATTTATCAGCAATATCAGAAAGTTGTAAACCTTCATTTTGTAACAATACGGTTAAATGATATAACAGATCCGCACTTTCACAAGTTAATTCATCCATATCTTTGGCCATTGCCGCAAGTGCGACCTCAACACCTTCTTCTCCCACTTTTTGGGCGATGCGTTTTGTGCCTCGTGCATACAGACTTGCAGTATAGCTACTTTTTGGATCAGCGCCTTTACGGCTCGCTATTACTTTTTCTAAATCGGCAATAAAAGTGAGTGCCGGTTGTAGTTCACCTTTAAAGCAGCTTTCTGTGCCGAGATGGCAGGTAGGGCCAACGGGATCAACTATTGCGAGCAGCGTATCATTATCACAGTCGGTACTGATTTCCAGCACATTTAAAAAGTGTCCTGACTCTTCCCCTTTACACCATAAACGCTGCTTAGTACGGCTGAAAAAAGTCATTTTCCCACTGGCAAGGGTTGCGCTTAACGCCTCCTGGTTTACATAACCGAGCATTAATACTTTGCCTGAGGTGCGGTTCTGTACAACAACCGGCATCAAGTTATCAACTTTTGCCCAATCTAATGCCTTAAGCTGTTGTTCATTCATTAACGCTTTGTTCATAATCTTATCTCTACCTGCTGGGTTTTAAGGTAAGCTTTTAACTCACCAATATTAATGAGTTGTTTGTGGAATACACTCGCAGCCAGAGCACCGTCAACATCTGCCTGGTTGAAGACGTCGGCGAAATGAATCATTTCACCGGCCCCACCTGAGGCAATCAAGGGGACATTGCAAACTGCACGTGCTTGGCTGAGCTGATCTATATCGTAACCGCAACGTACGCCGTCTTGATTCATCACATTCAGTACAATTTCACCTGCACCGCGCGATTGTACCTCTTTGATCCAGTCAAAGGTATTCCATTTAGTGGTGACCGTGGCATGTTCACTTCCGGTAAACTGCTTAACCTGATATAAACCCGTTTCCTGATCAAAGTAGGAATCAATACCTATAACAATACATTGCACGCCGAATTTTTCGCTAAGGCGATTGATTAAACTGGGATCTGCCAGCGCCGGGCTGTTGATTGATACCTTATCTGCACCAAATTCTAAAATACGCCGAGCGTCATCGATCGTCTTGATACCGCCAGCCACGCAGAAGGGGATATCAATCACTTCTGCAACACGGCTTACCCAGCTTTTATCAACCACACGGGCATCTGAGCTGGCAGTAATGTCATAAAAGACTAATTCATCTGCGCCTTCTTCTGCGTAACGTTTAGCGAGCGGCACAATATCGCCGACAATTTCGTGATTACGAAATTGCACGCCTTTTACTACCTGCCCATCCTTGACATCAAGGCAGGGAATTATGCGTTTTGCCAGCATAATGACCTCACTGCAAATAAGTTTATATATTTCAAAGTTTTATCCATTTTGATTCTTTAAGATTAATTTGGCTAGCATCATATTTGCATACAAAAATATTTGTACCAAACAATATTAATGCTTAATTATTCATTGTGTATTTGTTCAGTATATAATTATTCACTTCTGCTTTA
>DATBNI010000381.1:0-5778 GCA_036554425.1 Psychromonas sp. | reverse complement strand
ACCAGAGTCAACCACCAAACCTTCTTCGGTCACCGACCAGCTTAAGGTTTCTCCAAGGCTATTGGTAAAGAGATTTTCGCTAGTGACATTAATAGTTAAAGGCTTTCCTTTAACAAGTGAAAACTGATAAAATTGCTGCGCTTTTTTCGCTTCTAATACTGCTGGATGAAGGGTTCTATCCGGGAAAATAAGGCCATTAATACAGAACTGCCGATCATTAATGTTATCGCCAAAATCACCGCCATAAGCCCAATACTTCTCTCCCTTTTCATCGATTTTTGTGATCCCTTGATCCACCCAATCCCAAATAAAACCGCCCTGCAAACGCGGGTACTGGCGGAAAGCTTGCCAATACTTATCAAAACTGCCGAGGCTATTGCCCATAGCGTGAGCGTATTCGCAGAGGATCAAAGGACGAGTTTCATTAGGTAAACCAATCCATTTTTTTATGCTAAATTTTGGCGTTACCGAAGGATCTCGAGGATCGGTTAAATCATTTTCCACACGCGCATACATAGGGACAATAATATCGGTAGCAGCTGTATTCGCGCCACCCCCTTCATACTGCACAGGCCGCGTCGGATCTTTAAGTTTAGTCCACTGATACATGGCATGATGGTTATGACCAATACCTGACTCGTTTCCTAACGACCAGATAATAATAGAGGGGTGATTCTTATCACGCTCAACCATACTGGACATTCGGCGCATATAAGCATTTAACCAACTGCTATCGTTAGATAAACGGCACATTGGGAATTGTCCATGGGTTTCAATATTAGCTTCATCCACCACATATAAACCATATTCATCACACAGTTCATACCAAGTTGGGTGATTGGGATAATGCGCAGTCCGCACTGCATTAAAGTTATTTTGTTTTAGTAATTTGATATCCACCAGCATATCTTCACGAGAAACTGCATGACCCTTTTCAGGGTGATGCTCATGACGATTAACACCGCGGATCAGCAACGGCTGACCATTTACTTTTAATAAACCATCGCTGATTTTCACCACTCGGAAACCAACTTGATAGGCTTCACTATCAACCACTAGCCCCTGCTGATTAACCAGTGACACCACGACGCGATACAAATAAGGAGATTCAGCACTCCACTTTTGCGGTGAGTTAACGTCAATGTGCTGCTCACAAAGATCTTTAAAGGGGCCTTTTTCATCAATAATACGTTGTCCAAAATCGCTAACAATGACTTCACTGACTGGCTTTAAATCGACATCAAATAGCTGAGTCTGTACTTGATAGTTAGCAGATTGTTCTCCATAAGCAGACTCAGTAAGATAAGTTGAGACATTAAGGACACCATGATTAAAACAGGCGTCCAAATCTGTGCTGACAGCGACATCACGGATAGAGATAAGAGGTTTACTGAGCAGGCAGACATCGCGGAAAATACCACTTAACCACCACATATCCTGATCTTCAAGGTATGAGCCGTCTGACCAGCGCAGCACCATAACGGTTAACTGATTTTCTCCTGTCAGTAGGTGATTGCTGAGATCAAACTCAGCAGGCAAACGGCTGTCTTGAGAATACCCCACCCAAATACCATTACACCAAAGGTGAAAGGCCGAATTAACCCCGTCAAAAATGACGTTTTGTTTACGCCCTCTCCAAGCAGCCGGCAAAGCAAAGGTTACGCGGTACACGCCGGTCGGATTATCAGCAGGCACGAATGGAGGGTTATCCGTAAAGGGATATTTTACATTGGTATAAATAGGCTTATCGTAACCTTGCAGCTGCCAGTTACTCGGTACTGTTATCTCAGACCAAGCGCTATCATCAAAATCAATTTCAATGCAGTTATTGGGCACAACTTCCGGTCTGGCAAATAACTGAAAGCGCCATTGGCCATTTAACGATTGTTGAAATTCAGAGGCTTGATTATAAAGTGCGGCTTGTGGCGTATGAAAAGCATGTAATGGTGCATGTGCTTGAACAACATACCGGTGCGTCACCTGTTGGTTTTCCCAATCGCGGGCCTTGATTATTTCTGAAAAAGCTCTCATACATTCTCCCTAAAAAATAAAACACCGAAATTTTTACCTTCTGTGTTTTATATAGCATCAAGATATCCGTTCATCGATAAGCCTAAAATGGCTTGCCCGCAGGGCATTAATCCATTATTTAACCTCAACGAGATACCTGTTAATCGTCAGTAATAAAGTGATACGAGGTTTGCTGCGCGTATACCTCACCGGGTAACAATATAGAACTGGGCTGCTCCCATTCGGGATGATTGGGTGCGTCGGGTAAAGATTGCGTTTCCAGCGCCAATCCTGACAGGTTAGTATATTCCCCCCCGAAGCGGTTCGGTGTTCCCGCTAAATGGTTTCCCGTATAAAATTGCAGGGCAGGTTGAGTGGTTGCTATTTCAAGGGTGACTTTTTTATCCGCTGAAATACATTTTGCCGCCACTTTTTTACCATCTTGATGCGTTTTGTTAATTAAAAAGGGGTGATCATAACCCGCCACTATCTTCTGCTCCTGACAACTTAAGAATTCCTGACCGACCTCTTTTAACGCTCTGAAATCAAAGCTACTGCCCGCAACCCCCTTAATATGCCCAATAGGAAAACCCATATCATTAACCGGTGCATACTGCTCCGCGGCAATAAATAACTGATGCTGTAAACAGCTTTGCTCTGTCTCCCCCATTAAATTAAAATAAGCATGATTAGTCAGATTTACCGGACAAGCTTTATCCGTTACGGCCCAATAATCGATCGACAGTTTATTATCTTCGCTTAAGCGGTAGGTGACTTTAACCTGTAAATTACCCGGGAATCCCTGGTCACCATCTTTGGATAGCAGTGTAAAAGTAAGCTCATTATTATTTAACTGCTGTGAGTGCCAGCGGCACTTGTCAAAGCCAATCGCGCCGCCGTGCAGCGTATTGTTTCCCTGATTAGTGTCCACTTGATAATGCCGCCCTTCGATCGCAAATTTACCTTCACTAATCCGATTAGCAAAGCGCCCAATCGTTGCCCCAAGATAAGCTTTCTGGCTTAAATGATCAGCCATAGTAGTGACGCCAAGAATGACGTCGCGCATTTCATCACCGACGGGAATTTCACAGCTCAGCCAGGTAGCACCAATATCCATGAGTGTGACACGCATACCTTGGCGGTTTTTTAAGACAAAAATATTAGCGGGTTGACCATCAAAAGCGGGATCAAGGGTCATACTTTTCTGTAACTGTGCTGCTCGATTTAGGGTCATATTGTTTTCTCCGTTAAATAACTTTTGTGAGACAATGCCTGCGCCATCACTGGCATTACAAACATAAATAGATGCGCTCAATCCTGTCGCTGCCTGGTACTGACTATCAACTGCCGCTTTCACGCCATCAACCAGTTCGTTTGGGATCAAGGCCACAACACATCCCCCAAAACCGCCGCCCGTCATGCGCACCCCACCCCGCTCCCCGATTTCTGTTTTCACAATATCAACCAGTTTGTCGATTTCGGCTACTGTGATGGCGAAATCATCGCGCATGGACGCATGGGATTCCGCCATTAACTTGCCCATCAGGCTAATATTATTATCACTTAAGGCTTGTGCGGCCTGCAAGGTGCGTTCATTTTCGGTAATAACATGACGCGCGCGTTTTGCGACCACTTTATCTAATTCTGCAATGCGCGCGTTAAACTGCTCAATACTCAGATCGCGTAACGCCTTTACGCCGAAGACACTGGCGGCTTCTTCACATTGAAGTCGTCGGGCATTGTATTCACTGTCCACCAGCCCGCGTCTTTTATTGGAGTTAATAATCACTATCGACAAATTGTCCGGCATAGGCACCGTTTTTGTCTGCAGTGAACGGCAATCTATTAACAGCGCGTGATTTTTTTGCCCCTGCGCAGAGATAAGCTGATCCATAATGCCGCAATTACAGCCTACAAATTCGTTTTCCGCCTGCTGACCGTTCAATGCGACTTCTGCCTGGCTAATATCAAGCTCATAAAGTATTTTGAATGTTTGCCCAATCACCACTTCTAATGAAGCGGATGAACTTAATCCGGCACCTTGAGGTACATTACCGCTGACCACTATATCCGCGCCTTTAAACTTGAAGCCTCTTGAGAGCAAACATTTAACAACCCCCCGCACATAATTAGCCCACATTTTATCCTGATTAAACTCAATAGGCTGAGTTATGTCAAAGCTATCCTCTTGCTTGCCGTAATCAACAGAAATAACGCGCACTATATTGTCTTCACGTTTAGCGGCAGCCACCATAGTTTGATAGTTAATGGCGCAGGGTAAAACAAATCCATCATTATAATCTGTGTGCTCACCTATTAAATTAACCCGCCCCGGCGCTTTCACAATATCTGTTGCCAGGTAATTAAACTGCTCAATAAAGGTATTTTTTACATTTTCAATTAAACCAATCATCATCATCTCTCTATTTTAATGTCTTAAAAAGTAGGTTATTGCCATTATTAAGTGCTAACTCTCTTTGTAATGAATATCACTCACATCACGTAATTTCTGCGCCGCCTGCTCCGCGGTTAAATCCCGCTGACTTTCCGCCAA
This sequence comes from Psychromonas sp., assembly GCA_036554425.1. GTDB lineage: Bacteria > Pseudomonadota > Gammaproteobacteria > Enterobacterales > Psychromonadaceae > Psychromonas. The sequence continues at coordinate 1,214 of DATBNI010000381.1, read as the reverse complement.
CATCTCATAACCCACCATAAATTTACGCACACTGGCAGAGCGGAGTAAGGGCGGGTAGAACAAGGCGTGTAATTGCCAATGGTCAATATCAGTTCCTTCAGCAAAGAAAGGCGCATAATGCCAGCCCATAGAATAGGGAAATGAGCATTGGAATAAATTATCGTAACGGCTGGTCAATTTTTTAATTGCAAGTGCTAAGTCATCGCGTTGCGCTGCGCTTAATTCACTGAGGCGACGAATGTGCTGTTTGGGCAGCAACATAGTTTCAAATGGCCATGCTGCCCAATAGGGAACAACGGCTATCCAATGTTCTGTTTCAACAACTGTTCTCTGCCCGTCCTGTCGTTCGGTCTCTATGTAATCAAGCAGCAAATTTGAACCATGCTCTGCATAATATTCTTTTAGCAGCTTTTCCTTACGCTCGATTTCATTAGGTAAAAAGCTGTTAGCCCAGACTTGACCATGCGGATGCGGCTGTGAACAGCCCATAGTTGCACCTTTATTCTCAAAGACTTGCACCCATAAATAGGTTTTACCTAATTCTTCTATCTGCTCATTCCAGGCTTCAACGATAGCGCGAATCTTTTCAACTGGGAGTTCAGGAAGTGTTTTACTGTGATCCGGTGAAAAACAGATCACGCGGCTTAACCCGCGCACACCTTGTGCCTTAAATAGCGGATTAACAGATGTTGGCGCATCGGGAGAATCGGGCATTAAGGCAGCAAAGTCATTGCTGAAAATATAGGTACTTTGATACTGCGGGTTTTTCTCCCCTGAAATGCGTACATTGGTCGGACATAAGAAGCAGTCGTTATCATAGCTAGGCAACACCTCGGTCTCCGGCACTTCATCTTGTCCGCTCCAGGGGCGTTTGGCGCGGTGCGGGGAAACCAGTATCCACTGGCCCGTTAACGGATTGTAACGGCGGTGCGGATGTTCAACCGGATCAAATATTGTAGGATTTATGTCAGGGGTCATTTTAGAAGTCATCTTCTTTCTCTTGTATTTTAAACCTGCCCATCGACAGAATGAGCAGATCTATGAAGCATGTTTTGATCAGGCTACGCTATCAATGAGTACTAATAATAATTAGTAACCTTGCGGATTTTTTGATTGCCAATTCCAGCTATCAGCTGCCATCTCATTAAGTGTATGAATGGCATGCCAGCCCAGTTCCTGCTGCGCTTTCTCTGTACTCGCCCAACATTGCGCAA
>DATBNI010000581.1:0-4959 GCA_036554425.1 Psychromonas sp. | reverse complement strand
TGACGCTCAGAAAGGGTTAAGTTTGACTCTGAGCTGCCAACACTGTCGGTATGGCCAATGATTCGCAGTGATGATTTAGGGTACTCATTAAGTATTTTTGCAACTGAACTTAAAGTTGAAAAAATACTACCGCTTAACTGATAACTTCCTGTGTCAAAACCAATGCCATGCGCCATTATAAGCTGCAGTTCATTTTCGCCAACACGTTTGACCTGCACCCCGGAATCTAATAACTCTTTACGTAATGCCGCTTCTTGTTGGTCAAAGTAATAACCTATCCCGCCACCGATAGCTGCACCACCAACTGCGCCAAATAATGCGCCATTTTTTTTACCTGTCGCAGCACCCGCAAGCGCTCCGGCAATCGCGCCACCAAAAGCAGATTTTGTCGCGGTATTCATTTCTTGTTCACCTGTTGTTGCATTTTGACGATTTACACAGCCGGTTAAAAGTGTGATGACCATTAATGCGGTAACTGATTTTTTGTTCATTATTTGCTTCCTGTTTTTAGATGATGCGTAGAACTTTAATAAGAAAATATTTAACTGTATGGCTTTTATATCGATTTAATAATAACCTATATTTATGAGAAATATAGATTATTATTTCAATTGCAGCCGTCAGTTATTGCGATTTTAAAATTTAGCATATTGGAAAAAATCTTTATCATTCTGCTGATTCCTGCATTTTGAGGTGGCGCTTATGGCTTGGCGGTCTGATTTGATGCCGATTTTCTTGCTGCTCTAATTGATTACTGTTACGCGCCTTATTATGATTGCTTTTGCTATCCCTTTGTTGGCGTCTATTCTCCTGCTGATTGATGTTAACCCTATTATTAATCGCTTGACCGCTCTTTCTCTGCCTGGCAGGTTGTTTATGCTGCTCTAATTGACTGCTGTTACGGACCTTATTAGGATTGGTTTTGTAATCCCTTAGCTGGCGTCTATTTTCCTGCTGATTTATTTTTTTATCGAACAGTTGATTGCTTTGTATATTTTTAGACCGCACGCGGCTTGGATAGCGCTGACCATCAGGTTGTTTTAGTTGGGCACGAGAGTAAGGTTGTGCTTTATGCTGCCAACGGTGAGCGCCATTGCTCGTGATAATACGTCCTCGGGGACGATAAGCATGCGAGTTGTGATGATTGACAACGATAATATTACGTTTGTGCCAATTAAAGGTACTGAAGTAATAGTTGAAGCTAATCTGTACGCCGCTACCCCAATAAAAATAAGCATGGCTACGGCGTTTATAATAGGGAGAAGGGGCCCAATATACAGGCGGGTAACCATACCAATGCCAGTGACCATAGACGATCCTCGGATCATAATAGGGCACGTAAATAATTCCGTTATGGGCGGATTCGATGATAATTTGATTCTCAATATGGATGACTGACATATTATCCAGCTCAGATAAGCTATTAGCCTGATCCGCCTGCTGTCTTAATGACTGAATACTGACCAGAAGAGCTGCCTCATCCTGTAAAAAGGCAATGCCAAGTTTTTGCGTCCAATCTAAATCATCACTGAGTCTTGCGAGCAGATTGGGAAAAGCCAATAGTGCGCTGACACTCGGATCCCAATTTTTATCTGCGGCTCTTTTTATGGCCTGATTGGCATTAAGATGGCTGTTTGTGGTGCGCCAGCGGCTGGCTTGCACTATCTCAAGCGGGTAGGTTGAAGCAATTAATATATGAGTTAATAAACTGTCCGGATATAAGGCAATAGGCGCCAAAATCTGTGCGAGTTCAGCTTCACTGAAGGGGATCTGCTCATCATATAAATCTTCCGCATTAGCCTTATCAATCAACACTGCCGGCAAAGCAATTAAGATCAGTAGTGCGATAATAAATAAGCGATAATAGTTTTTGGTTAAATTTTTCATATGCCCTCCAAACTCTTATTATGAAGTTATCCCAAAACAATTAATTAAGTGCTCAATGGTTGCGAAGGAAAAATCAGCACTAACAAGGCGTGAGTTGCAGGAGATAGTATTATTCTCACTTCAAAACTCACAACGCAGTTAGGGATAATTTTAATCAGCAAGGGTGACCACCTTTTTGGTTCTTTTGGTATTAAGGACATTATAAAGAGTCAAAGATGAACGCAAGCTGAAGGTTTAAATTTAAAGTGTGAAAAATCACATTTTATTATAGTAACTTACTTTAATTTAATCTTTTCCGGTTTACTGTCTGCGCTGAATTTTGTCGGTGGGCAACTTTCAGAAGCGAAAGCTAAACTCAAATTTAGCCCCCCCGAGCGTTTCTGAGGTTGAAACAGAGAGTTGACCATTATAGCTGTCTACCAGATCCCGCACTATAGCGAGGCCGATGCCGTGTCCGCGCTGGTAGGAGTCCGCGCGCATACCACGCTCGAAGATTTGGGTGTGTTGCTCCGTGCTGATTCCCTTGCCATCATCTTCAACCGTGATGATTAACTCATTTTCATCGGCGGTGACGGTCAATGCCACTTGTGATTTTGCGGCTTTGCAGGCGTTATCTAACACATTACCCAGTATTTCGGTCAAATCTGCCTCATCACCTTTAAAAACAGCTTGGTCATCGATATTTTGGTCTATTGATATTTGCGGTTCCCGATAGATTTTATGCAGGGTTCTGATTAATTTATCAGACACGGATTTTACCTTAATACCTAAATGCCAGGAGGATCCCGCGGCAGTTTGAGCACGTTTTAATTGATGACCAATGATACTGTTAATGATCGATACCTGCTCGATTGAAGATTTGCTTAGCTCTTTTTGGCTTTGAATAACGGCAAGCGGTGTTTTCAGGCTGTGCGCCAGATCCGACAGAGCGTTACGGTAGCGCTTACGTTGACTTTGTTCGGTATTCAGCAGGGCATTAAGTTGGCGTGCAACAGCTTGTAATTCAGTCGGATAAATATCAGTAAGCTGTTGTGTTCGGCCTTGTTCAATATCGTTAAGCTCTTTTGTAAATTTGGCCAGGGGCTTTAAGGTCCATAATAACCAAACCATCTGCACACTAACCAATAGCGCCATTAAGATAAGCAGCCAGCTCCAGAGTTGTTTGGTAAACAGGTCGACCTGGCGCTGAAAATTTACCTGATCCTTAATGATATGTATGGTAATTGGCCGCGCTGGGGACGGCTGTGCAGCGCTATCAGATTGAGAGGGGGGCTGCTCGAAACTGGCGGTGAAACTATAGATCAGGTAAGGGTTTCCCTCCAGTTTAATCTCAGAAAACTCACTTTGACCCATAGCCGGATGCGGTAAGTTAGCGGGTGCTTCAAACCCCAGAAAGGAATCAGACTGCCAGACTATTCTGGTGTTTTTTGTTCCTCGCATTTTGCCTAATACTAAGTTTTTCTGCGGCTTTGGAGCAGATTCAACTGACGGACTAACCTTGTCTTTTACGTTAAGCTCCAATTTTTCTAGTCGCTCAACGCCTGAAACCGGTAGATCATTGTCCCTGCCGTTAGGCATCACTATCAATGCATATAAACCAGACTGAATCACGTTAAATTGATTTTCTAATAACAGCTCCGGCATCAGTAATTGACCGTTATCGAACTCAGTCACCGCGAGTACGGAATAGACATAGGCGCTGAGTTCATTTTTGCTGGCACTCTTTACTTGCTCTTTAAAGGCATCGTTGAGGGTGAATCCAATCAGGGGCATGAGCACTAATATTAATAACAGGGCACTGACGATCAAACGCGTTTTAAGGGAATTTAAAATTGCCGCTCTTTTAAGTGGCTTAACCGCCTTTTGGCTCATTAGCCATTACCCTGGCTTTTTGGCAACGGAGTAAGGCGATAACCTTGCCCTCTTAATGTCTCGATAAGTCCATATTCATTATCGGGATCGAGCTTTTTTCTTAAGCGCCTGATAAAAACTTCTATCACATTGGAATCAAGATCAAAATCCTGATCGTAAATATGTTCGGTAAGGACTGTTTTCGATTTAACTTCGCCGGGGTGGAGCATAAAGTACTCAAAAAGTTTGTATTCAGAGGCGCTTAAGGTGATGAATTTATCTTCTTTTTTGACTTCAAGGCTGCTAGTGTTAAGGCTGAAGGGGCCATTATTTATCACCGGACTGGCTTGACCCGCTGAACGGCGGATCAGGGCTTTGAGGCGAGCCACCAATTCCTCCGGATAAAAAGGTTTGCACAGATAGTCATCGGCACCGGCATCCAGTCCTTCTACTTTATCTTGCCAGCTGTCACGCGCCGTTAAAATTAAAATCGGAAAGTCCCGGTGTTTTCCCCGAAGGCGGGTAATAACAGTGATACCGTCGAGTTTAGGTAAACCCAGATCGATAATGGCAGCATCATAATTATATTCAGTCCCCTGAAAAAGCCCCTCTTCGCCATCGGATGCAACATCAACCCTATAGTTAGAAGCAATTAAGTGTTGTTTTAGATTGCTCTGGAGATCGATATCGTCTTCTACTAAAAGTATTCTCATTGACAGGATCCTTTGACTATCTCTGCTTGCTTGAAGGGATTATTTTCCGCTAATGTTGCCGGTTTGGGCATCGACAAAGATATAAAAAACACGTCCTTCTCTTGAGATCATCTTAACCCTATAACCAAGTTGACCGTTGGTTTTAGTGGATTGCGCTTTAAGAACCTTACCCTGATATCGGCGTTTAACTAACTGCACCGCCTGAGCACTGCTGTTAACCTTGAGTTTTTTTGGGCTTCTCTTTGATTCGTCGGCGACACTCGTTGCCCTGTTATCATTCGCGGATGCCCGGGCAGAGACTGTTGTTGCCGTTAAAGGCAAAAGTAAACAGACTGCCAGGGTCAAGATAGAAGCCATTTTCATGAAGTGTGCCCGCCTTGTTTAAAAGAGTAGTGATTGTGCCTATAGTCTAATTAATAAACAGCTCGTTGTCATCCAGGTAAAGCTGCATCCTGAAGCCTAATATACTCTGCTTCGAAAGGATACCCGCAAGAATTCAAAAACAGAA
>DATBNI010000538.1:0-9770 GCA_036554425.1 Psychromonas sp. | reverse complement strand
CGCTCCTGGACCCTGATCCTGTTAATCGCAGGATTATTACTCGGCTGCTTTAATGCATGGTATTGGGTCGATAAAGAGCAGCAGGCGATGCGCGATGACCAGGAGCATCAAGATGAATGGGATAGTCATAAAATATAACTTATGAACAAAGATCGGGCTTAACGCTGCCGTTATTGTTCAGACAGCGCTTCTGGACTCTGGCCCTGTTAATCGCAGGATTATTACTCGTGCATGGTATTGGGTCGATAAAGAGCAGCAGGCGATGCGCGATGACAAGGAGCATCAAGATGAATAAGATAGTCATAAAATAATATAACTTATGGACAAAGATCGGGCTTAACGCCGCCGTTATTGTTCAGGGCAGCGCTCCTGGACCCTGGCCCTGTTAATCGCTGGATTATTACTCGTGCATGGTATTGGGGCGATAAAGAACAGCAGGCGATGCGCGATGACTGGGAGCACCAAGATGAATGAGGTAATCAATAAAATAGTTTATGAGAATATAACTTATGAGCAGGTACTCAGCTTAATGCCGGTGCTATTTTACGGGGCTGCAATAGGGGGGGGCTTCTTTGCCGGCTTATGGTGGACAGTACGGCAGGGGCCAAAATCCAAGCATCCGGTGATCTGGTTTATCAGCAGCTTTGTGCTGCGCAGCACACTGACCTTATTGGCTATTTACTGGGTAACTGGCGGGCAATGGTCAAGATTGCTTGTCTGCATTCTAGGTTTTACCAGCGCACGTATTGTTGTCCTGATTATTACCCGTCGTTCGACAACGCGTGCCATGCAGCAGGAGTCCGGTCATGCACCTTAGCCCGGATGAAATCATCTTTTGGCAGATGGGATTTGTTAAAATTAATGCCACTATGGTCTCCACCTGGTTTTTGATGTTGTTAATGGTGGCAAGTTCAGTGTTAATTACCCGCAGGCTGTCAAATGGGGGAGCGAGATCCCGTCTGCAGAACTTGCTAGAAGTGATTGTAACGACCATAGAAGAGCAATTAAAAGAGGTTGGATTGGATCACCCGAGAGACTACATTGGTTTTTTGGGGACGCTTTTTTTGTTTGTTGCTGTGGCGAGTTTGAGCACTATTATCCCCATTTATGAACCGCCCACAGGTTCATTATCAACCACAGTGGCATTGGCGCTATGTGTGTTTGTTGCAGTCCCTTTATATGGTGTATTGCGTCAGGGTGTTGGCGGATACCTGAAGTCTTATATGGAGCCAAATTTTATTATGCTGCCCTTTAATATTATTGGTGAAGTGACCCGCACCATCGCATTGGCGGTACGTCTCTTTGGCAACATGATGAGCGGTACCCTGATTCTCGGCATACTGCTGGCGATTACGCCCTTGCTCTTTCCGATCGTACTGACCTTACTCGGTTTATTGACCGGTATGGTGCAGGCGTACATTTTTTTTACCCTTGCGACAGTGTACATTGCGGCCGCAACTGGTGCAGGCAGGCGGAAAAAAAAGTGACTATATTTATAGCAAGTCCACCCATTTTCCTGCACCTGAAGAGAACCGCTAATTAGCGGCATTGTCATTACCTAAAGAGGGAGTTAGACCATGGACAGTATGACCTATATTGCAATGACCTCGCTGATTGTTGCGGGCATTACGACTGCCTTGGGGACTATTGGCCCCGCGATTGCGGAGGGCAGGGCTATCGTTGCTGCAATGACCTCACTGGCGCAACAACCCGATGCATCCACTACTATTACCCGCACCCTGTTTGTCGGATTAGCTATGATTGAATCGATTGCCATTTATTGTTTTGTGGTATCGATGATCATGTTATTTGCTAATCCATTTTGGGATTTTGCTGTTAGCCAAGCTGGCGGAAAATAAACAATGTCAATTGATTGGTTTACCGTTTTAGCACAGGCCATTAATTTTCTGGTTTTAGTCTGGTTGTTAAAACGTTTTCTTTATCGTCCTATTCTTGAAGCTATTGATGCGCGCGAGGCGCGTATAGCAAAAACATTAAGCGCTGCCGCCGACAAAGAGAAACAGGCGCAGCAGGAGCGGGATCTGTTTTTACATAAAAATAATCAGCTTTCACTGCAAAGTGAAAAACTGCTGCAAAGAGCAACAAAAGCTGCCAATGCAGAAACTCAACGCCTGCTGGAAAAGGCCAGGCAGGTTGCTGCGGATCTCTGTTTACAGCAACAGGCGACCTTCCAAAAACAGCAGCAGAATTTGACTGCTGAACTGCGCCAAAAAACCCAGCAGGAGGTCTTCGCTATTACCCGGCAAACCTTAAACGAACTTGCTGACATTTCACTCGAAGAGCAGATTCTTAGTGTATTCTTGGCTCGCCTGCGTGAGCTGGATGAAAACAGCAAAAACATATTTTTAGCCGCCATCGCAACCAACAAAAAACCTGCCCAGGTGCGCACTACCTTCACGCTGCCGCCGGATATGCAGAAACGTTTAAGTGCTGCGCTTAATGAAACTTTTTCGACGGATTTAGCCATTGATTTTGCAACTAGCCCCGAGATTGTCAGCGGCATCGAACTGAACATCAATGGTCAAAAGCTGGCATGGAGCATTAGCCAATACATCAACTCGCTGGAGCAGCATTTTCGGCAAATAATAGAACAGTCTGCACAACATCTTTTAAATAAAAATAGTTGTGATAATGAGTCGCCGGCGAAAGAAACGCAGTTTACAACAGCAGAAAGCGATCAGCGCGATGACTGATCTGCAGCAGGTAGTCAGACACAGCTTTGCTGAACTGACGTCGAGCCGAACAACTTTTAAGGCACAGTTAAAACCCCGTGAAATAGGGACTATCAGCAGTGTCTCATTTGGCATCGCGCAGGTATCCGGATTGGCCAATGTCGCTTGCGATGAATTGCTGAAATTTTCAGGTGATATTTACGGGATAGCTTTTAATCTCGATCAAGACAGTATAGGTGTGGTTTTGTTAGGTGATTATTGGCAGTTGCGCAGCGGCGATGAGGTTGAGCGCACCGGGCGTGTAATGGACGTGGCCGTCGGGCGGGAATTATTGGGGCGGGTTATTGATCCGCTCGGGCGTCCGCTTGATGATCAGGGCCCGATCCAAAGCAGTCACAGGTTACCCGTTGAACGGCCGGCAGCGCATATTATGGACAGGGCTCCGGTTACCGTACCGCTGCAAACGGGATTAAAAGTAATCGATGCCCTGATCCCGATTGGGCGAGGCCAGCGTGAACTGATTTTAGGGGATCGCCAGACCGGTAAAACCGCTATTGCTATCGACACTATTCTTAACCAGTATGATCAAAATGTACTCTGTGTTTATTGTGCTATTGGTCAGCGCGCTTCGGCGGTGGCGAAAACCGTTGCGATATTAAAAGCTAAGGGTGCAATGGATTACACTTTGGTGATGGTCAGTGAAGGCAATGCCCCTCCCGGTTTCGCTTATATCGCTCCCTACGCCGCGACCAGTATTGCGGAATATTTTATGGAAAAGGGAGAGGATGTTTTGATTGTCTATGACGATCTTACCCAGCATGCTCGAGCTTATCGGGAGCTGTCATTACTGCTGCGCAGACCACCGGGACGGGAAGCTTTTCCCGGTGATATTTTCTATATTCATTCGCGTTTATTAGAGCGTGCGACCTGTTTAAAGCAGGAGCATAAGGGCGGATCTCTCACCGCTCTGCCGATTATCGAAACAGAAGCGCAAAATATTTCCGCTTATATTCCCACCAATCTCATTTCCATTACCGACGGGCAGATTTATCTGTCACCCGCGCTTTACGAATTAGGTATCTTACCGGCCGTTGATGTTGGCCGATCCGTCTCACGGGTGGGCGGCAAAGCACAGCGTTCAGTGTATCGCGCGGTTGCCGCTAATCTCAAATTAACCTATGCACAATTTGAAGAGTTAGAAAGCTTCGCTCGCTTTGGCGCACGCTTAGATCAAAATTCACAGGGGATAATCACCAACGGAAGACGTATTCGTGCCTGCCTTAAGCAGCCGCAATCATCTCCCGTGACTGTGGCGGCACAAATCACTATTTTAATGGCCTTAACCGAGAAACTATTTGATAAGGTGCCGCTGCAGCAAATGCAGGCCGCTGAGCAGGCCTTATGTCAGGCAACAACCGGGCTTCCCGAAGACTTGCTGAGCCGTTTTAAGAGCGGCAAAATATTAAGCGGCGACGATCGTAACCGTATTATCGATATTGCGCGTATTACATTAGCTCCTTTTCATTCGCCTCCCGGTGAGGAGAATGGAATGAGTACTATCTCGAGTGACTAAAGATGAAAATCCCGTGCTGGCGCTTAATGATTAATAACAGTTACGGATAATAGCGGAAGGGTAATTATGAGTGATACCAGTGGCAGTAGCGATAGCTTAAAACGTAAAATCAGCAGTGCCGCGGATCTCTATTCAGTGGTCCGCTCAATGAAAGCGATGGCCGCTGCTAATGTCGGGCAATATGAAAGTGCCGTGCTGGCGCTTAATGATTATTACCGCACAGTGCAATTAGGACTTTTTACCTGCTTTCATCTATATCAGCCCGCGCCGGATCCGCAGCGGCGCAAACCCTGCATCGGTGTGTTGGTTTTTGGCTCGGATCAGGGCTTAGTCGGGCAATTTAACGATCTGCTCGCTGATTTTGTGCTGAGCACTCTGGCTAAACGCCCGGAGCAAAAAATCCTTTACTGCATTGGTGAACGTCTGCAATCACGACTATCTGAAAGCACATTAAATCTCAAAACCGGGTTTATTTTACCTAAATCTATTAATGCTATTCCGCCCTTGGTAGGGGATATGCTGTTAAAGATGGAGAGCCTGCGTGCCCAGGGCCAAATTTCCGAGGTGATTATTTTTCATAATAAGCCTGTGTCGAGGACCATTTACCAACCTTTTAGTCAGCGATTGCTGCCACTCGATGATATTTGGCAAAAAGATTTAAAGTCACTCATTTGGCCTTCGGATAGATTGCCTGAAGTGATTAATGCCAGCGAAGAAACCCTGTTGGCCTTTATCCACGAGTACCTCTTTGTTTCACTTTACCGGGCCTGTGTGGAGTCTCTCGCCAGCGAAAATGCCAGCCGTTTATCGACCATGTTACGCGCGGAAAAAAACATCAATGAGCTGGTCGAGGCAATGAAGGGGCGTTTTCATCTGTTACGGCAAAATAATATAGACGAGGAGTTATTCGATCTGATTGCCGGTTTTGAGCTGCTAAAAAAATAGTGCCGATTAATTATTTTTCTTCATATTTCCTCCATTATTGCTCTTTATACTCATTCTCATTAAGCTACTGAAAGAAAGCATCTAATGAATGGAACTGGTATAAGATAACTCAGTAGTTGTATAACCTATAAGAGATAGCAAAAATATGAATAAACAGATTCTGCGTGCATTAGGGCTCGCCGGGATAATTCTGCTCACAAGTTATCACTCCTTGACATCGGCACAGGAAAGAGAAATGCCTGCTGTTTCTGTTTATACGGAAAGCGTGGCCTCTTATCAAGTATCACAATCTGTGTCTTTAATTGGCAAACTGCAGTCAGATCAGTTTGTGAATATTGCCACTGAAGTCAGCGGCAAAGTAATATCTATTGATGTCCAGGCTAATCAGCAGGTAAAACCCGGCCAGCTGTTATTCCGCTTGGACGATAGCAAGGCGCAGGCAGCTTTACTCGAAGCAAGGGCTTATTTTTTTGATGAGCAGCGAAAATTGCGCGAATTTACAAAATTAGTAAAAAGTAATGCCGTCACGCAGACGCTCTTAGAGGGACAAAGTGCAAGCATGGATATTGCGAAAGCACGCTTAAAGTCTGCCCAGGCGGAAGTGGATCGCCACGCTTTAAAGGCGCCTTTTGCCGGCACGATCGGGCTGATTGATTTTAGTATAGGTAAGATGGTGGCAACCGGCAGTGAGCTGCTCAGTGTCGATAATCTTGCCCAAATGGAGCTGGATCTGCAGGTGCCGGAGCGTTATTTGTCTATGATCAGCACAGGGATGCAGGTGAGTGCGACCAACCGCGCCTGGCCGGAGAAGGTGTTTAACGGGCAGCTTGTGGCAACGGATTCGCGTATCAACCCGGATACCCTTAACCTGCGTGTGCGGATCTTATTCAATAATCCGGATAACAAATTAAAACCTGGCATGATGATGTCCGCAAGGCTGGTTTTTCCCGCCGTTAATGCCCCTGTTATCCCGGTGCAGGCGTTAGAGTATTCGGGCAGCAAACGCTACGTTTATAGAGTCAATGAGCAGGGGTTAACAAAACGCCAGGAAGTGCTTTTAGGGGCGCGGATTAAAAATCAGGTGCTGATTGAAAAGGGAGTCGAAATTGGCGATAAAATTGTGGTGCAGGGTTTGGTCAATATGCGCGATGGATTAAAGGTAAAAGATCTTTCCAGGGCAGAAAAACCGCAGCAAAGCGGCATAAAAATTAAGGAAAGCAAGTAATGTGGCTTTCTGATGCTGCGGTTAAACGCCCCGTTGCTGCTATTGTATTAAGTTTATTACTCTGCGTTTTCGGAACGGTTTCTTTTACTAAACTTGCGATCCGCGAGATGCCCGATGTCGAAAGCCCGGTTGTGACCGTGATGACCCGTTATGAGGGGGCCGCCGCATCTATTATGGAAAGTCAGGTGACCTCGGTGATCGAAGAGCAAATTACCGGTATCAGTGGTATTGACGACATCAGATCTGTCACCCGTAACGGCATGTCACGTATCTCGATCACCTTTACATTAGGCTGGAACCTTAGCGAAGGGGTGAGTGATGTCCGTGATGCGATCGATAAAGCCAAACCTTTACTGCCCGAAGAAGCCGGTGATCCTATTGTTTCTAAAAATAACGGCAGCGGTGAAGCGGCCATGTATGTCAATCTCAGCTCCACACAAATGGACAGGACGCAGTTAACGGATTATGCCAGACGGGTCTTAGAAGATCGTTTTAGCCTGATCAGCGGCGTGAGTTCGATAACTACCTCGGGTGGTTTGAATCAGGTGATGTACGTCAAGCTGGATCCTACCCTGATGGCCGGACGGGGAGTGACCAGCGCGGATATCATCGCCGCGCTTAAGCGGGAAAATGTGGAAAGCCCGGCGGGTGAAGTGCGTAATGATACCACGGTAATGTCGGTGCGTACGGCGCGTTTGTACCGGCAGCCGCAGGATTTTGACTACCTGGTGGTGCGCACTGCCGATGATGGTTCACCTGTCTATTTAAAAGAGGTCGCGAAGGTTTATACCGGCGCGGAGAATGAAAGCTCCTCCTTTAAAAACAATGGCATTGTCAATCTCAGTTTGGGGATCATTGCTCAGTCCGATGTTAATCCCTTAGCCGTTGCTCAGGCTGTCTATCGGGAGGTTGATAATATCCAAGCCTTTTTACCCGCAGGGGCCAGTTTAGTGGTTGATTATGATGCCACTGTGTTTGTCGACCGATCTATCTCGGAAGTGTATAACACCCTTTTTATTACCGCCGGGCTGGTTATTCTGGTGCTTTATATCTTTATCGGTCAGATACGGGCAACACTGATCCCCGCTATTACCGTGCCGGTTTCCTTGATTTCCTCTTTTATAGCAGCTTATTATTTCGGCTTTTCAATCAACTTAATTACCCTGATGGCGCTGATCCTGGCCATTGGTTTAGTGGTTGATGATGCGATAGTGGTGGTGGAGAATATCTTCCATCATATCGAAAAAGGTGAAACGCCTTTATTAGCCGCATTTAAAGGCACGCGTGAGGTCGGATTTGCGGTGGTGGCAACCACCTTAGTACTGGTGATGGTGTTTTTACCTATCTCCTTTATGGATGGCATGGTGGGTTTATTATTTACCGAATTCTCGGTTTTACTCGCCATGGCGGTTATTTTTTCCTCTATTGTGGCCTTAACCCTGACGCCTGTGCTGGCCAGTAAAATATTAACCTCACAAATAAAACAGAATCGTTTTAATCAAATGACCGAGCGCCTGTTTAAAAGCCTGGAAGTTCGCTACCGCAAAATACTCGCCACCGCCATGCAGTTAAGATTCGCGGCTCCTTTTGTCATTCTGGCCTGCATCGGCGGGAGTTTTTTCCTGAGCCAGCAGGTCCCTTCACAGCTGACGCCCAGGGAGGATCGCGGAGTGCTTTTTGCCTTTATAAAAGGGGCTGAGGCGACCAGCTATAACCGTATGACTGCTAACATGGATATTGTCGAAGCGCGGCTTCTGCCTCTGCTGGGTAAAGGGGTGATTAAATCGTTCAGTACCCAGGCACCGGCATTTGGCGGCAATGCCGGCGATCAGACAGGTTTTGTGATCCTGGTACTGGAAGACTGGCAGGCGCGTAATAAAACCGCGCAGCAGGCACTCGCGATAGTCAGCAATGCTTTAAAAGATATCCCGGATGTGATGGTGCGCGCTATGCTGCCCGGTTTTAGAGGACGCTCAAGCAGTGCGGTGCAGTTTGTGCTGGGCGGCTCCGATTATAGGTCGCTGCAAAAATGGGCTGAGTTATTGCAGCAAGCAGCTGATTCAAGCTCAATTATAGTCGCAGCAGATATTGATTATTCACAAAAAACCCCGGAGCTGCTGGTCAGTGTAGACAAACAGATGGCGGCAGAACTGGGGATCAGTGTTACCGAAGTAGCTGATACCTTGGAAATTATGCTCGGCGGACGCAGCGCGACCACTTATATCGATCGCGGTGAAGAGTATGATGTTTATCTGCGCGGTGACGAAAACAATTTCAATAATGCCGGCGATCTCAGTCAAATCTACATGCGCAGCGCCAAGGGGGATTTGATTAGCCTGGATACCATCAGCAGCGTCGAGGAAATTGCCTCGGCAAGCCGCCTTTCCCATACTAACAAACAAAAATCCATTACCCTGAGCGGCAATATTGCTGCGGGCCACACGCTGGGCGAGGCCTTAGATTTTTTAGATGCTCAGGCGATAACTCTATTACCCAGTGATATTTCTATCTCCTACGGTGGTGAATCAAAGGATTATAAAGACAATAAAAGCAGTATTCTGCAGGTTTTTGCACTGGCGCTGCTGGTCGCTTATCTGGTGCTTGCCGCGCAGTTTGAAAGTTTTATCAACCCGCTGGTGGTGATGTTTACCGTGCCTATGGGCGTATTGGGCGGTTTCTTAGGCTTATATTTTATGGGGCAGGGACTCAATGTCTACAGTCAGATAGGAATGATCATGCTGATCGGCATGGTCACTAAAAACGGCATTCTAATTGTCGAATTTGCCAATCAACTGCGGGATCGCGGTATTGCCTTTGAACAGGCCATTATTGACGCTTCCGCGCGCCGCCTGCGGCCTATTTTGATGACGGCCTTTACCACGCTGGCAGGATCCGTGCCGCTGATTTTATCAACGGGTGCCGGATCAGAAAGCCGCATTGCAGTGGGGACTGTGGTTTTCTTCGGCATGGCATTTGCCACCTTAGTCACCTTAATTATTATCCCTGCTATGTACCGTTTAATCTGTGTCACCACCCATTCCCCGGGTTATGTTGAGTCGATATTAGAAGATGCAATAAGCAGCGACAGTCAGAAAAAATATCACCCTAAGTAAGTGCTAACATCGTAAGTTTCCTTTTACAATCAAATGGATGGGGAGATATTCCGTCTGCAGGGCTTTGCGCTGTCAGGCTAGTTTAATTATTTATCAGTTATTGGTGTTGCTTAATTTTTTTGTGCTTGATCAAGGATTGGACCTTGCCGGCTACTGCTGCAAATTTTTATATGCTAGTATCGCGCAAATTTTTCCCCGCAAAGACCGCCTGAAAATGGTCA